>JAFZAB010000009.1 GCA_017548425.1 Victivallales bacterium | reverse complement strand
TACCCCCCCCCAGATAGATTAATGTTCCATTAATCTTGCGTACCAACAATAATCAAAAATACCCAAACAGAGGAAAAGAACCGTGAAAACAAGACATTCATTCACACTGATCGAACTTCTGGTCGTCATCGCGATCATCGCCATTCTGGCGGCCATGCTGATGCCGGCATTGTCGAAGGCGCGTGAAAAAGCGGAATCCATCAACTGTGTCAGCAACTTGCGTCAGATGGGATTGGCGTACAAGATGTATTCCACTGACAATCAACGTTTTGTCTGCCCAAACTATTTGATGTATCAAACAGGACCGGAAATTGACGCTTTCTGGTTTGATTTGATTCGGAACTACGTCGGAGACGATCGCATCTTTGAATGCCCGTCAGGCATATACACATACGATTCAGCACGCCCCAGCAGAGTCAGTAACTCATCCGAGCCCTGCATGACTTCTGTTGCCTGCGGGTATATGAATTTCATTAGGATGTATGGCTACCAAAATAGACCTGGCAACACAATGTGTTATGGCGGCGACGATGTCGGTAAAGGTGCTGGCCGCCGTGAAAGCGATTTCAAAAAGCCCTCTAAAGACATTACGTTATGCGATGGTGGCTGGCCGTGGGCGGGTGGCAACGACTATCTGTCGAACTTCGATGGAAGCGTCAGTTCCAAACGCATGGTCAAGAAACGCCATGGCGATCAATACAATGCCTTGTTCCAAGATGGCCATGTGGATTCATTGCAACACGTCGATTGGACCGTGAATTTCAATTTCCTCCAGTTCAATTGAGAAAAATTTAAATTACCTGCAGTTCAACTAATGATTCACTGAGAATCTTCATGACGCGGCACTTGGACAAACAGTTGTTCAAGTGCCGCATTTCATTTATGGATTCGCATGATTCCGCTATTGTTTTGGCTATTTTCTCTTTCGCACATACATTATATGAAATTGAAATGCTATTGACGTGTTGATTACAGGCGAATTGCCCAAAAGGAGTAAAGAATGTCAAGTAATAGATTGATGATGGTTTTGCTGGCGGCTTCGTGCATGACCGGTTTGATGGCACAGGAACAAGTCGTGAACTTGCCATCGCGCAAATGGTCGCGTCGTGAATATATCACGCGCGATCCGTTCATTTTGGCGTGGAAGAAGAACCAGACATATTATCTGTACAAAAGCACATGGTACAAGGATGCCGACGGCAAGGACCATCCTTGTTTCGGCTACTTCAAAAGCAAGGATTTGGAAGATTGGGAAGGCCCGTTTCCCGCGTTCGTCCCGCCGAAGGGATTTTGGGCGACGAAGGATTTCTGGGCTCCTGAAGTCCATGAATACAAAGGCAAATTCTACCTGTTCTGCACGATGAATTCGGACAGCCATAAACGCGGCACGCAGATCCTGCGGGCCGACACACCGGAAGGCCCCTTCATGCCAATCTCCGAATTCCCCCAGACGCCTGACAAGTGGCTGTGCCTCGACGGCACGTTCTGGGTGGAGGACGGCAAGCCGTACATGATTTTCTGCCATGAATGGCTCGATTTCAAGACCGGCCCGAAAGGCATGGGCGGAACCATTGAGATGATGCCGTTGACGGATGATCTGACTGCCTCGGCAGGAGAACCCGTGACGTTGTTCAGAGGCTCCAACGCACCGTGGGTCAAGGAGATAACCAATCAGACGTATGTGACGGACGGTCCCTTTGTCTATCAGGAAAACGGTGAACTTTACATGCTGTGGACAGGCAGCGGCTGGGCCGGCTACACGATGTTCGTCGCCCATTCAAAGAGCGGCAAACTGGCTGGCCCATGGGAACAACTCAACGAAGCCATACAGCCTCTGGACGGCGGCCATGCCATGCGTTTCAAGACGTTTGACGGTAAAATCATGACGGCTTTCCACGGCCCGAACAGCGGTTCGACGCGCCTTGTGCTCATCGAAGGGCCGATCATTGGCAGTGATACCATCCGCGTCAAGAAAGTGCGCTGATTCCGTACATTCCCCCCCTATGTATCTCCCTTTTGCATAATCTACGACCATGCGCAAAATCAACATCGCCCCACTGCTCGTCAACCATGCGGAAGAATTGACGGACGACATCGTCAATCTCTACCATAAAAACGTCATCGACTGCGTGGCGTTTTCATTCACACTTGTCCCTGAAGGAGTTCCGGCTTTCGACAAATCAGCCGAATACTCGCGTTGCTTCAAAATCTTCCAGAAGCTACTAAAAGAAAAGGGCGTGCCGACCGGCATCCTCCTTCAGGCGACATGGGGCCATGGAGGGGCACAGGACGAACCGACGGATTTCCAACGGATCCGCCGCATCGACGGCGGTTCACAATACACCATGTGCCCCGAAGGCGAACCATTCCGCGACTACATCCGCAAGGCCGTCATGACCGCCGCCGCCACAAAGCCTGATTTCTTCATGCTGGACGACGACACGCGTTTCATTTCATGCCGCTCCGCCTGTTTCTGCCCGCTCCACACAGCCCTCTTCAACAAAAAAACAGGACGGAATCTCTCGTCGGACGAACTGCGCGAAGCCGTCAAGTCATCGCCAGAGGACGCTCGTATCATGGACGGCATCCTGCAGGAATCCATGATCAAATACGCACACCTTATCCGCGACTCCATCGACGCCGTCGATCCGTCCATTCCGTGCAGCTTCTGCCTCTGCTCGCAGGATGTCCGCCACGCTCCTGCCGTTGCGAAAATACTGGCGGGCAAATCTGGCGAGAGCGTCATCCGCATCAACAACTCACGTTATTTGTCTGAATCATTGCGCAACATCCCCTCATGGCTCCATTCCACCGCCACGCAAGTCGCCGCATTCGACGATGACACGACAATCATTTGCGAGCCAGATACTTGTCCGCACAACCGCTACTCTATGTCCGCCGCCATGCTCCGCATGCACATGGTCATGTCCGCATTCGAAGGCTGCAAAGGCGGCAAATACTGGATCACCCGCACAGCGACTTTCGAGCCGAATTCCGGCAAGGCCTACCGCAAGGCGTTGAGCGAAATCAGCAAACAACTGGATGCCATCTACGCCATGAAGCCATCATGGCAGGGCATCTGCATCCCCTTGCCGTCCAAGCCTGTTTTCGACTATCCGACCAGACCATCAAACGGCGGATGGCATGAGACATTCGGCCGCATGGGGCTGCCCATCTATTTCTCCAAACAACCAGGCGACGCTGTCGCTTTGGCCGCCCCCCAGGTCAACATGCTGTCCGACGACGAAATCAAGGCGCTTTTCAAAAGCAATGTCCTGCTCGACAGCTCCGCCGCCATCGCCTTGACGAAACGTGGATTCGCCAATCTCTGCGGTTGTTCCGCCGAACCATACCAGTTGGGCAACGTCTCATTCGAACAGGAGGATGGCCATGAAGTCATTCCATACTACAGCAGTGGACTCGCCCTGCTCCATCCTGCCGACGAAACACAGGTCTTGACAAATCTTTACCATCGTCGATACATCTTTGACACGAAACAGGAGAAATTAGCTCCCGGCACCGTCCTCTATGAAAAGACCGACGGCACAACCGTCATCACCCTTTCGCATGAATATGGAACGCTTGACGGTTTCCGCTCCTTCGACATGTTCGACGAAACACGCAAGAATCTGCTCGCCAGATGCTTGCAGAAACTGAACGCCGCTCCTGTCTGGTATCCTGAAGATGCGGAGATTCTCATGAAAGCCGCCGTTCTGCCCGACGGCTCCAAAATCGCCGTGGTCTTGAACATCGGTCTTGATACACTGGACGAGCTCCCTCTGGCTGGTTCATGGGCGGAAGCAACTGCCGTTCAAGAACTTTCCGCTGACGGCACATGGCAAACCATCGCCACCATGCGTCATTCTGACAACGCAATTTCCATCCAAAAGCAACTGAAACCGCTGGATTATATCATACTGAAATTCTGAAAATAGTTGGTACGGCAACCACCAACCATCGGCCACGCTGGAGCGCAGCCCTCCCGCTGGTCACGCTTCCGCATGACCAGACTGACGTGTTGTGGAAAAACTGTTGAAGGAATCCATGATTTCACGGTACTTTTCTATCGGCAGGCAGTTGGCTTTGCGGGCGGCGACTTTGCGTCCGCGCTCCGCGTCGCCGTAGAGAAGGTCTATCGCCATGATGGCCAATATCTTGGAGTTGACGATGTAGGCTTTTTCTGGATCGTCAATGCGGTAATCCACGCCATGACCCGTTCCACCGCCCCCCGGACAGTAGCTATGGAGGACAGGCATGATGACGGAGAGGTCGCCCATGTCCGTGCACCCCATGTCGAAAAAAGGTTTACACCGGGCAGGCGTGGCGTTTGGATTGGCGATGGCGACGGCTTCCGCGAAGCAACCGCAAAGCTCATCGTCATTGTACAACGGCATGTAGCCAGGCATGGTCGTGATATCGACGGAACAACCGATGGCCATGGCGCAGCCGCGCATGCACTGGTCGAATTTTTCCGCAAGGACACGGATTTTGTCTAGTTTTTCCGCACGGAGCTGGTATTCGATGGAGGCGCGATCTGGAATGATATTGACGGATTCGCCGCCGTGTGTCAGGATGCCGTGGGATCGGATATACTGGTCTCCGGCATACGTTTCGCGCAGGAGTGCGAGTGCGTGCAGGGCGAGATTGGCGGCGCTGAGGGCGTTGATGGAATGTTGCGGGCCGCCGGCCGCATGGGCGCTTTTGCCATGGAAAGTGACGTTCTTCATGCAGAAACCATTGTTATCCAATACACTATAACCGGCACAGCCCAAATGGTTCATGATGGACATGTCGATATCATCGAAAACGCCTTCCAAAATCAAGGAGGCTTTACCACCCAACGCCTTGATTTTGCCTTCTTTAATGAGTTTGCTTCGCCATTCGGTTTCGATGCATTCCTCCGCCGGGCATGGGATGAAGGCGATCTTACCTGAAATGTCGTTTTGGGTGTTGGCTTGAACGAGGCCAATGGCCGCCCCGAGCATGTTGGCGATATGCGAATTGTGGCCGCAGGCATGGACGGCCCCCGTGACCGGATTGCATTCGGGATGAGACGGAAGGATAAGCGAGTCCATTTCGCCGCAGATTGCAAGCGACGGGCCAGGCTTGGCACCATCCAAATCCGCCCGCATGCCCGTAATGGCGAGATTGCGTTTGGGCGTGAGTCCAATCTCCGTCAGCGTCTTGGCGGCGAGTTCAGAAGTCTTGAACTCCTTGTAGCCTGGTTCAGGATTCTTCCAGACGGTCGTCCCGATGCCAATAATCTTTTCACGATTGGCGTCGATGGCCGCCAGAACATCTTGGATGAGCTGTTGCTTTGATTTCATTAATGAAGGATTTCCTTGGAAATCAATGAAATAAATGGTTCGTGCCAGCAGGAGCGGGGCCTCCCGTCTAGCCGCGCAGGAGCGCAGCCCTCCCTTCTACCGGCCGCGCAGGAGCGCAGCCCTCCCGACCACCAACCTCAACGCCACGGGCTTGCAGCATGTCAACGGTTCATTGACAGACAAAATGCCATTTTCATAAGCAAATTCCGCCGCCGTCCATTGACCGTTCGGAAGCAGTTTTTCAACACGTTTCGGGCAAGACGCCTTCCGCAGACGAATCTGCGACTCTTCGTCTAATGCCAAACTGATCATCGCCACGAGTTCGCGGCCATCCGCCAATTTTCCATGACGGACAATCGCCTGATGCATCGTCTCCAATGACATCTCGAACGTGCCACCGTTCAGGAAGTCCAACGCTTCCAATAGGATACGTCTGCGTTCGTTTTTCAGAATCTTGTAGTTCGGCATGTTGGACGACCATGCCAACGTGACAATGCGACCACCAAATTCATTTGTGAAGAATGTCATGCAAGGCGAAACATTCTTTGCTTCAGACATCAGGCCCGTATCCATGCACCAACTGGCCACTTTCGTCTTGTCGGACAAGCAGGCCAATTCCGCCGCCGAAGCATCCCACATAAGCCACGTCGGCGAAACCATTCCCTCCTGATATTCCGTCTGGAAGAAGAACGATGGATTATCGTTGATACGCACCCCCATGTATTGACCAAACCCGCGTTTGTCCAACAACTTGGCAGCTTCGGAATCAATGAGCAGATTCCGCTTGAAGAGTGCCGTCAATTCATCGTCGGAAAGCACGCCGACGATGTCTTTATTCAACGCGAAAACACCGTTTCCGCCCGCTTCATCATAGGCGATCGGAATGCCAAACGGCCCGAATACAAGGCTGTTCCAATCCGCCGCATACAGTCGTTGCGACATCTTCAACGGATGAAGCATGTTGCGATAATCCGTCAGGACGGATTTCACACCAAGCCATTCAATTCCGCCCAACGTCTTGTAAAGCTCTTCGTAGAAGCCGCGATACTGCTGGAAGATACGTTCATAACGGCATTGCGAATGGATGTCCCGCGGCATTTCAAATTCGAACATCCACAGTTTTGCGCCGTCAAGACCGTTCAAAATGGCGTTGACGAGATGCGCGTTGAACAGCGCCGCATTCTCGCTGTAGTAATTCTGTGGGAACGTATCTGCCTCATCAACAAGCTCATGGACATCTTTGAACACATGACGGATACGGTTCGTCGTTGTTGTCAATGACAGCAGATTGTTCGGATTGTTACTACCGTAGATGGCGTTGTTGACGCGGGCGGACGGCTTGCCGTTCCGCCCTGCCAATACGTGTGTTACATCATTCACAAAACCATGCCCCATGCCAGGCGTGCACATCGTGCAGGTGATGGAATCGTCGTATTTGTCGATGACAGAACGGATTTCGCGTGCGAAATCCACAGCCAACTGGCCACGCTGTTCGGAAAACAGCATGACGTCCGGATCATCCGCCGGCCGTTCTTTCATCATGGCGACCACTTCGTCAAAACTGCGTTCCACGCCTGTTGCCTTGTTGAACATCGCAATATGGTTGGGGCAGAAGCATTCGCCAAATCGCAGACCGAAATCGTCGTCAAGCAAAAGGAATGCGGGACCGACTTTCATGACGCCTTCCACGCAGTTCAGCACATACTGACGGAAGTTCTTGTCCGTCGGGCACATGCGGCTGGAAACGGCACCGTTGCTTTCGACAATTCGCTGCCACGGTTCGCCCGTCAACGGCACTGGTCCGCTCCATCCATGCCCCAATGTGCTCTGCAACAGCACACCGATGTGAATGGACGGCGTGTCCGACAACGCCGCCTTCACGGCCTTGAATCGACTGATGAGCAATTCCGCGTTCTTGCTGGCTGGCGTGCCCGTCGGATGGAAGCTCAACGATAACGCAAAATCCGTCAATCCGACTTCCGCATGCTGCCGCCGTATTTCGGCAATCGTGAAATCCAGATTGTCAGGAAACACTCTGACGACATTCAAAAACTTCAGCCGACGTTGCAAGCGATTGATGGCAAGATTGTTGTTGACTTCTTCCATTTTAACCTCCGCGTCTCCGCACCTCCGTGTTAAATTTCTGCGTTATTACATTATATTCTTTTCTCCAGAATCATCTGTATCGCCTGTGCGAAACCTGCGTCGTCGCAACTGCCGACGACATGCGTCGAGGCCGCTTTCGCCATATCCGTGCCGTTGGCCAACGAAATGCCCAGACCGCAGCCAGCCAGCATATCCGCGTCGTTGTCGCCGTCGCCGATAGCCGCGACATCCGCCAGACTGATGCCCAGCTGCTTCGCCGCCATCTCCACGCCGCTTATCTTCGAGACAGTCTCCGCCGTCACGACAAGAATGCCTTTTTCCGTATAGGTCGCGCTGAACGGAATCCCGCGCTATTTCGCCTCCGCGATCAACCGTGTGCAAACCGCTTCGATTTCAGCGATACGGTAGCCAGTCGTTCCCGTGACTTTCACCGCCCGCGCGCCATGATCCGCCATCATCTTGTCCCATGAATCATAGACGGTGTAATGCTCGTCATGGACTTCTATCTGGTGGCGCACATCGTCGTCCGGATTGCAGACATAGTAGTCCTCCGGCGTGCAAAGGACTGGCTCAAATCCCGCATTATGAAAGCCTTCCGCCCAATAACGGCAGGCCTCGACGGTATGCACTTTCGCGTCTAGAACCTTTTTCGTCACAGGCGAAAACACAGTCGCGCCGTTATCGACGACCTGTGGAGCCGTCATTTTCATCTGTTCGCACCATTCCTGAATAGCGCTCATGCAACGTCCCGTCGCGAAAGCGACTTCGATGCCCGCCGCCTGCGCGTCACGAATCGCATCC
>JAFZAB010000089.1 GCA_017548425.1 Victivallales bacterium | reverse complement strand
TGCCGTGTCCATTCGTGAAAAAATGCTTGCGTTAAGAGCTTCCGCATGATGTTGTTAGCACTTGCGCGAAGCGTGACAGACCGCCGAGCCGCAGGCAGCCGTTGGAATTCTCTCGCGATTGGATGTCTTAATCTGCAAATAAAGTCTTTAGCCTATTGTCGGCTCCTGCGGGGAGGCAATCTGTGTAATCTGTGTGATCTGTGGTTTCAAAAAAAATTCGTGTCCATTCGTGGCAATTCGTGGTTCTATTAAGCCCGTTTCAGCAAGAAAAGGTATTCCTTCACATGGATGTCCCGTTCGCTGAGATTACGGCAGCCGCGGAACGTATTGTAGTTCGTTGACATCGTCGTCAGTTCGCCCAGTTTCGACAGATGCTCCACGAAATCGTCGTATTTCACAAATCCGTCCGAATTGTACGAAATCAGAATATATTTCGCCCGCACGTTCTCCACAAGCGTGAACAGCGTCTCCTGCGCCTTGTGCTTCTGATTGTAGGCGGAGCGGTTCCAGTCGAGCGGAATTCCTGCCACACGAGAAATCTTCTCAGGCCGTTTGTAATCAACCATCAAGTTGAGCATGAAGTAGTTAGAACCGTATGGATGTTGATTGTACGGCGGATCTAGATACGCGAAATCCACGTCTTCCGGCATCTCCGTCGCGGCCGTCAACGCTTCCTTCCGATAGACTTCAAAATCGCATTCGTAATTCGAAAACACAGGCAGCAGCAGTTCGATGTCGCCGCGGATACGCGACAGCGCGTTCTGCGCATGGCCGCCGAACTGTCCCGTGCCGTCTTTATTCTTGTAGAAGCCTTTGAACACGCCCGCCGTGTTCGCATGGACGCTTGCGCCATAGATCAACGGTGCCAAAAGGAACTTCCGCGTCTCTTTCGGCAATGTCGCAAATTCTTGACAGGCCGTATCTAAGAACATTGCGTTCCGTCGCGTGAAGAAGACGCGTTCGCCCGCCTGGATGTTGTCGTCGTCCAACGGTGCATACAAATCCGTGATGACGCCGCCATGCAGTTTCGAGACAATCCGATCCTCCATTTCCAGCAGCGTGTCGCGCAATGCGTTCATATCGACCTCTCCGCGATTCGTCAGATAGCAGTTGTTGACGCATTCGCTATACGCCTCCAAGTCGTTGGCGTACAATCGACTGGCAAACCGCTTGAAATAGCGCGCGACGATTCCAGAGCCCGAAAACACGTCGAACATCGACAGTTTTTCGTGCCCCGTCGCCGCCTGCACAAGCTGCACGGCATCGCCGATGAACGTCAGCAAGGCACGTTTGTTGCCGAGATACGTCAGAATTTGCTCCGTCATATATGACGGAGATTCATCGTACGCCGCATCGGCAATGGATTGGTTGTCAGTTTCTAAGAACATGATTCTCATGGAATGGGAGGGTCACGCTTCCGCATGACCGGACGCGCTGGAGCGCGTCTCTCCCGTATCGGCTTGTATTTGCTTTTAGCTTTCAGCTTTCAGCTTTCAGCTTTAAAAGGCTTGCCACGATAGCAGAATGGCATTAGATTAACATATATCGTTTTTTCCGTTTTTGTACTCAATGCACCATAAAAGGAAGCCTCTTTTCCTAAAATCCCCATGACACACACATGTTCCCTCGCCATCGTGACTACTTTGCTTCTATCCGCCGCCGTCGAATCGCAGCCCGCCGAGCCCGCCCATGTGGCCGATCTAAAGGTCCTCTTCATCGGAAACAGCCATACGTATGTAAACGACATGCCCGCGCTCTTCGCGGAGGCGGCCCGCCGGGACAACTTCCGCTGCGACGTCGTCATGTGTACCGGTAGCGGCTGGCATCTTGCGCAGCACGTCAAGGAGCCCGACACCAAATTCAACATTCTCCATGGACATTACGATTACGTCGTGTTGCAGGAATACACGCATCCGTTTGGCCCCGAGCAATCGATGCATGAAGCGGTTGCGAAAATCAGCGAATGGATCAAGGCGGCTGGCTCTACGCCGGTCATGTACATGACATGGGCGAAAAAAGGCCATCCCGAACAACAGGCGGAATTGACGAACGCCTACACGTCCTGCGCAAAGGAGATCAACGCCCTGCTCGCCCCTGTCGGCGTCGAATGGTGGAAACTGCTCGCCGAAAATCCGTCTCTCGACCTCTATCGCTCCGACGGCGAACACGCCTCTCTGAAAGGTTCCACTCTCGCCGCCACCATCATCTGGAAGACCATCAAAGCGGATTATTTGAAGAGGAAAAAGAAATAAAAAAAGGGACTTCCGAAACAATCGTCTCAGAAGTCCCAGAAATTCTAGTAGCCTAGAAGCCTAGTAGCCTAGTAGCCTAGAAAAAACTACCCACTACCCACTAACCACTAACCACTTAGAAATTGTCTGCTTCAATTTCAAAAAACGCCTGCGGATGCTTGCAGACAGGGCACACTTCCGGAGCCTTCTTGCCGACATACACATGTCCGCAGTTGCGGCATTCCCAACGGTTCTTGCCGACCTTCACCCACACTTCGCCCTTCTCGATGTTCGCGGCGAGTTTGCGATAGCGCTCTTCATGGCGTTTTTCGATGGCGGCGACACCTTCAAAACGCTTGGCCAATTCTTCAAAACCTTCCGCGCGAGCGACTTCCGCGAACTTTTTGTACATCTTCGTCCATTCTTCGTGTTCGCCAGCGGCGGCCGCGAGCAGATTTTCGAGCGTGCTACCGATGCCTTTCAGTTCCTTGAACCAAAGCTTCGCGTGTTCCTTTTCGTTGTTGGCGGTCATTTCGAAAATCGCCGCGATCTGTTCATAGCCTTCCTTGCGGGCGGCGCTGGCGAAATACGTGTATTTGTTGCGGGCCTGCGATTCGCCGGCGAACGCGGTCTGCAGATTCTTTTCCGTCTTGCTTCCTTTGAGTTCCATCGTTGTTCTCCTTTTGATGAGGGTTGTTTTTTGTCCGCCGCCACGAAAGCCTCGCGACGATTGACATTCTTCATACAATATATTCTTCTCTTTCTACGAAACAAGTGGTTTTCGTAACTGGATGTTCTGGATGTTCTGGATATTCTGGAGGTTCTGGATATTCT
>JAFZAB010000088.1 GCA_017548425.1 Victivallales bacterium | reverse complement strand
CCCCACTGGCTCCAGACGTGGACGGCCAGGAGGTTGTCGCCGTCCGCCAGAAGTCCGGCCGAAATCCTGTACAGGCGGTCCTTCTGCCAGGCGGAGCCATCGGGGACTTTTCCAAGCCCGCCGACGCGGTGGCTGTTGACAAACGTCTCGTCCGCGTCGTCGATGATTCCTAAATCCGCCAGCATATCGACGCCTTTCAAGGCGGCTGGTACGCGGAAGGCATGCGCGTACCAGCCGAAGACGTTGTTCTCCGGCATCATGCGGACGAAGTCCTGATGCGGGAACGCGGCCTTGTACCAAAGGATCTGCGTCTGTCTGTCCTCCGGCCATGGGGAACCCGGCTCAAGAAGCTTTTTCACCTCCGGAGGGAGCTCTTCCGGCAACGAGCCCGCGGTGATGCGCTCCACGCCGCGGACATCAATGCCGAAATTCGGCATGAAATACCACGGCGACGGCCTTTCGCCATGAAGCCCAAGGGCGAGCAGAACCATCATCAGGAACAACGGTCGTAAAACACCATGCGGCACGGGAACCTCCTTCCGGCCTGGCCGGTCCATGCGGATGCCCCGTCAACCAAGGCGGAGCGCCTTGGCGGACCTCTCCTATCATTGGGAAATTCAACACTTACAATGGTTTCAAAAATTAATAAAATGGCCTTTTGCGAAAATTCAAACCCTTTTATGAACTTTTTTTCATGAAAAATTATTTTTTTTTGAGAAAACGCCGTTTTCAGTCATGCGCATTTCAGCCAATGACAGCATTTTGAATAAAAAAAAGCGCGTCTTCTCATCATCATCTTCGCACAGGATTCGGCTTTTCCAATGCCCATGGCCAATTGGCTATACCAAGTCCCATTTACGCCTGAAATACCATTCCAGACAATAGAGCAGCAACAACGGTATGAGCCAATGCCAGCGGTTCCAGATTGGATATTCCGCAACCGTTTCCAAGACGCGCGGCTCCTTTTTCAGCTTGCCGGCCGCTTCGGACAGCTTCGACGGTGGCACGAAGGCGCCTTTGCTGCGTGCGCACAATTCGTTCAGCAGTTCGCGATTCAACGGCGCGCCCGTCAATTCATGTTCAGGCCGCCGAACCAGCAGCATCGCCTCGGCCTGCTGTGTGCCGTCACGGCTTTTCACGTTGATTGGATACGTTCCCGCCTCTTCGGGAACAAATTCGCACAACCAGCCGTCCTGCGGCTGACGCAGACCGACCTGCCTGTCCAATTTCGCCTCCCGCATCGAATATGTCAACGTCTTCCCCGACGGCGTTTTCACAAGGCAGTCCGCCCCGCCCTTCGCGTTCAGGCCGATCACGCCGATCGCCACGTTCTCCCGTAGCTCGCCCTCTCCCGAAGCCATGACGATCCGCAGCACGTCGTCCTGCCCCGCGTCGCCGTCCTTCGGATTCAACATGTGCACAAGTTGCGTAATGAAACGGCCATACAGCCCCTTTCCGCTTCCGTCGGCCCCGCCCAGCTGCCATTTCCACAACGTGTTGCTCAACAGCATGGCGACCTTCCCCTGACCGTAACGCCGCGTCACCAACACGGGATTTCCGTCGGACGTCTCCATGACGGACGTTGAAAATTCACCAGTCTTCACGGGTGCCCAGACACTTAGCAACGCAGGAAACGACGCATCCTCCAGAATGCCCGCAAAGGCCGGCAGCGCACGGCCGCCCGGCGTGAAATCGACGCGGTAGCGGGTGCCTTCCTTCATCGACGCGCCTTCCAGGCTTTCCGCCGGAGACAAATCACCCAACAGCTCTTTGGCAAGATAGCCGTCCTTTCCATACGCATGTTTTCCGCCGAACAGCAGCAATCCGCCGCCTTTTTCCACAAACGACTTCACTGCCGCGACATCTTCCTTCTTTAACAGTTCGCCTGGCAAATCCCCTAATATCAACACGTTGAAATGTCGGAGGTTATCATTTGTCAAATCCGGCTTGACGGCGGCATCCCGCCGTTCGTCAAAACTGACGAACAAGCCGTCCGCACCGCGGATGAAAGCGCTCATGCTCAAATTCTTGTCGGTGGAAAGGGCGCGTTTCAAGTACGTAAAATCATGACGCGGAGGGCCTTCCAGATAGAGGATACGATTCTGTTCGTCCGTCACGTCAATGAGAATCTCCTTTTCGTTGTTGGATGCCTCACGGTCGGCCGGCGGCTCCATTTTAATATGGTATAGGAAAGAGCCCGTCTCCGTGGCTTCGATTTCAAACTGCGCTTTCGCGAATTTGTCCTCCGCCTCGAATGTCACCGTCTCCCGTTTTATTTCCTGTCCATCACGCGTCAGCAGCACGGGAAACGACGCCGTGACATTCCCTCCACGGCGTTCGACATGCGCCGTCAGCGAAATCTTCCAGCCTTTCGTTACGCGTTTTGGATACGCGACTTGAGAAAATGAATAATCAACGGTTACCGTCTCCGGCCGTCCTTCCGACGGCTCCTCCAGTTCCGCCGCCAGAATCGGCGCCGTGAATGTCATTTCGTCCAACGACATGCCGGACTGATCCAAACCGTCGCTCAACAGCAGAATTCCGCCGACATTTTCGCCGCGCAGCCGTTGCCGCAACTGCTGCAATGCGGGAAACAACCGCGTCTGCGGCGCAGTGAAACGCGCCGTTCCGTCAAGCGGAACGCCCTCTTCCAATTCGCGTCCGACACCAAACGACATCACGCGATAATCATCCTTCAGCCTCGCCAGCCATGACGATTTCAAAACGCTTTGCGCCGCCTCCGCACGCGTTCCTTTCACGCCGACGACGCGATCCTCCATGCTGGCGGACACATCCAGCAGGACGGCCAATACAGGCTTCTCCTCCTCCCGCCGTTCATGGCGCACGGAGGGCATCGTCAGAAGAAACGCGATGATGCAAAAAGCCGCAGCCCGCAACGTCCACAGGAAGACGCGCTCCTTCTTGCCGATGCCGCACGCGGCATATGTCTTCCAGCTCAGCCAGAAAAACACAATCCCGCAGACGACAATCAGCCATATCGGAATCACGGGCTCCAGCAACAGGATGCATAGCATGTTTTCCATTGTGCAAATACCTCCTGTTCAGACCACTCCACCACCATGACGAAGCAAGTCGCCGACCAGATGCGGCTGGCCGACGGGACGGCTCCGCACATTCGCGAACACGACTTCCACCATGCCCAACACGAACGCCGCCAGTAAAAGCCACGGCCACAGCGGATGATTCCGCCGCATGCCCAAAAGTTCGCGGCGCAGTTCGTCATGGCTTTCCGTATAGGACGTCTCGACGCCGGGCAACGTCCTTTGCAAATCATCGCCGCTCCAATACGACAGCACCATTTCCACCGATGGAACATTGACGGCGATTGTCCGCACAGTGCCACCATCGGCCAGACGATAGAGACCGGGTATGTCAAAACCGTCCAACTGGAACGGCTGTCCGGATGCGTCTCGAACGGTTTCCACCATCCGCGACACGCCATCCGGCCCTGTTACCGTGAACGACTTCCTCAAATCGCCTCCGGGCCAATATAATTTCAACGGTTCGCCTGCCTGCGTCATCAGGCTTCGCTGACGCAATCCGGCGGCCTGCCGGCTAATTTCCTGCACGAAAATGAAAAACATCGGATGAAGCGGCCAATCCGCCCAGTCGCGGTTGGCGCTGACGCCGCAAAGCCACAGTTCACCTTCACCTAACTTCTTCCGCAGCAACATGCTGCCGCCATCACGGAACTGCAGTACACCACCGTTTGTGCTGTCCGTCTGAAAACGCAAGACGCGCCGCGCGAGAAAGTTCCACGGCGGCGGCATCGCCGCCGCAAGCCGTTGAGCAAGCTGGTCGTTGGCATCTTCGACGACCGCCTCCAGATTCTTTCCATCGCCAAGCTCAAAATAACGAATCTTCAAATCCGGCCATGCTTCCAGTTTCGACAATCCCGCGCTGTTCATACGGCCGGGCTCGTTTCCGCCCGGAAACAGGACGGCCACGCCGCCGCTCTTTACGTAATTTAATAGCAACTGCGCCGCAGAATCTTCCAGCGGCGGCGGATTGCACACAAACACGACGGCATATTCCGCCAAATCGCCCATAGACGCAAATCCCGCCCAATCCGTCTCTTTCGGAACCATCAACGCGGAAGAGACGCCGCCCGGATTCAACGCGTGACGTACATAGGACGATTCACGGCTGTCGCCCGAACCGTTCACCAGCAGGGCCGACAGGCCTGCGAAACGCGGCAGGCTGAAATAGAAGCGATTGTTCAAATCAAAGGCGTCGGCGTCCAATTCCAGATGACCCGCCACATCAGCGGCGGCATCGGCTTGGACAGTCGTCGTCAAAATGCCTTTTTCCGTCTCGCTAGGCGACATCATGACGGTCGCCTGCGCTTTCTCTTCGTCGCCGACGAAGAGCTTCACGGAATCCGTTCCCAAATAACTGCCGCCAGCCGTCACGTCGCATTCCGCCTGTAAATGACCGTCATCCAAAACAGCCGACGGATAAAAACGAACACTCTGAAGCCCCGCATCATTCGCTTCCTTCAGGCCGACGCGATTGAAGAACACATTCACGCCCAACGACTTAAAATCTTTGGCGAGTCCTTCCGCAACGGCTTTGCTCCAGCCCGTCGTCTGAAAATCGCTGAAGACATGGACTTCCGCGTTTTGCAGCGAATCCGCTCCTTTCGCGAAGACATCCTGTATCGTCTCCGCCAACGGCGCGGCGCCCTGTCCGCAGGACAATTCCTGCAACGCGCCACGAACGGCCTTGACGTCGGAAACAGGCGGGAAAATGACACGTGGCTCCGCCAATCCGGCGGCGACCACCGCCGCGCGATCGCCGTCTTGCAGACTGTCCGCCAATGCGACGGCCCAATTTCGGGCATGTTCGAAATAATTCCGCCCGCCTTCCAACGTCTGCATGCTCGCGCTGCAATCGACCACCATCACGACCGTCCGGCGGCCAGCGGGAATCAATCCGCTCCGCCGCAGCAGCGGCCGTGCGAACGCCAACGCCAACAGCAGGATGATCAACACACGCATCAGCAATGTCAAGCCTTGCGTAATGCGATGCGCACGACGGGATTGCGCAATGGCGTCATGCAGGAAGCGAAGCGTCCCGAACATGACGGGACGCGGCCGTCTGCGTTGCAGTAAATGCAACGCAATCGGCACGGCCACAGCCGCCGCCGCCACTAGAAAACCGCTTCCCAGAAAAAATGGCATGTTGTCATCCTGAATATGAAACCACCGTTTTCCCTTGTGGGAACAAGGGAAAACGGTAGCCTCCATTGCAATTAACTAACCACTAATCACTGACCACTAATCACTTTCACAATCCCATTTTTTCCCGCAGATTGTAGCAGCTACGGGCGAGGCTGTCGAACGGATCCAGATCACCTGCGTCGCGTTCGACGATGTACCACTGGACGCCTGCGTAGCGGCATGCTTCGATGATGCGCGGCCAGTTCAGATTGCCGTCGCAGATTTCCGTCATCTTCGGCGTGCGCTGCGGCGTGATCGTCATGTCTTTGAAATGGACGCACGGGATGCGGCCAGCCGCGCGGCGGATGTATTCCGCGGGATCCGCGCCACCATGTTGCACCCAGTAGGTATCAATTTCCATCCATGTGTTTTCCTGATCCAGTTTCTGCATCAGGAGATCCATCGGGCGGACGCCGCCGGCCGGGGCGAATTCATGGCTGTGGTTGTGGTAACCGATCTTGATGCCGCTGCCAATGAACTTCTGGGCGACGTTGTTGTAGCGGACGATGAAATTTTCCCACAGATCGCGCGTCCACTCTTCCTTCGGGAAGAAGCCGCCGATGGCCGTGTATTTGCAGTTCATCTTCTGATGACGTTCGATCACGGCTTCCGTGTTGTTTTCCATCGCGTCGATGGAAATGTGCGTCACACAGCACTGCAAGCCGTTGTCGTCCAGAATCTTCTTCATTTCATCGCCGGGCAGTTCCACGACGCCGGACAGTTGGACGCCGTCATAACCCATCTTCTTCACGCGTGTGCAGGCGCTCGCCAGATCGGCGGCGGTCTTGCAATGGTCGCGCAACGTGTACATCTGAGCAGCCAATAATGCCATTTTTGTTCTCCTGTTTAGGATTGTTTCGACTCAAGGAAGCAAAAGCTTCTTACATTTCTTTAGAATAACCCACGCCATTTGTTTTGCAAATTTTATTTTCCTTTGTATCTTTACTAAAAGAGTCGTTTTCCGACTGTCTAACAAAACTAAAGGAGTTCATCATGAAACGCAAATGGATTTTCACCGCCATCCTACTCGTCGCATTCGTCATGCATGCGCAGCAATTCGAAACCATCTTCAAATGCAATCCCCTCACATGGGCGAAGGACGGTTATGAAATCGACCGTTCTGAACTGCTCGACGGAACATTGAAAAAAGTCCGCTACTCCCTGAAACTGACGGACAAACAGGACAAGACGACAACGGTTGCCGTGACGTTTGTTCCTCCAACGCAGAATCTTCCGGATCTCGGCATCCCGACGCCCGGTTCCCCCACCCTGCAGAAAATCGTCGATGATCTTGATGTCGTGACGGATTCTCCGAACGTGAAGGCGGGCCATTTCGCCCACGGCTCCATCGAATTCTGGCCGTTGAATTACGGTGCGGGCACGAAGCTCGGCCTCCCGAACGGCAGCGACAAGACGTTCGATTTCGACGACACGCCCTCCCCGAACGGCAACTACACCTCCATGCAGATCCATAACTACCTAGAACGACAGGTCATCATGGCTTTCAACAAGCCGCATGAAGGCACCAACAGTGAACTCGGTATCGGCAACAACACGACCATGCCGCCTCATGGCAACGATGGTCAGACGCCCAATCCGGACTGGACGTTCACCAATTCCGCAAAGCTCTACAAATCCGCTGAACTCGTCATCGACGGACAGTTCGAAAATCTCAAGATGAAGGAATTCGTCGCACTCGATCCACAGAAAGTCTTCCTGAAAGGCGTGACGGACAAGAAGATCGCCACCAGCTACACAGTCGGCGAACCAATCATCTTCACGCTGACCGCCGACATGGCCGGCCAGAAGCCCACGAAGGAATATTTCATCACATGGAAACGCACGGGCGACGACGGCAAAGTGCAGGAAGGCAAGGCGTCCGCCAACGAACCGTGTGTCATCACGACCTCCCTCTCCAAGCCGGGCTTCGTCCGCATCGAGGCCTTCTTGGTCGATAACAAAGGCCGTCAAGTCACCAAGAAAGGCGTCACCGGCGATGGCCGCCGCGTCTTCTTCGACGGTGGCGCAGGCGCTGAAGTCGAAAAACTCTACGGTGCGGAAGAACCCGCCGACTTCTTGGAATTCTGGGCAAAACAGCGCGCCCGCCTCGCGGCCGTTCCGCTGAAGCCTGAACTGACGGAAGTTCCCAGCAAAGATCCCGCCGTCAAAATCTACGCCGTCAGCATCCCCTGCCCCGGCCCGAACAACCGCCCCTGCACAGGCTATCTGACCATCCCCGTCGATGCGAAGCCGAAATCGCTTCGCGCCCAGGCCTCCTTCCATGGCTATGGCACGAGCATCCAACGCGCTCCGGGCGGCGGGCCGCACGACGCTATCTCCTTCAACGTCAACGCCCACGGCTATGATCTCGGCAAAGACGACCAATACTATGCCGCCTTCTTCAAGTCCATCAATCCCAGCGGCAGAGGCTATGCCTTTGATCCGAAGGAAAACGAAAATCCCGAAACCGCCTACTTCAACGGCATGGCCCTCCGCCTGATGCGCGCCTTCGAATTCCTCAAGTCGTTGCCTGAATGGAACGGAAAAGATCTTGTCTCCCACGGCGGCAGCCAGGGCGGCCTCCAATCCGCCTGGGCGGGTGCTCTTGAACCGCAGCTCACGCAGACGAATCCGGGCATTCCGTGGTGCTGCGACATGAGCGGAAAGGAACTCTTTGGCCGTATCCACGGCGGCTGGCGTATCGTCGGCACGCAGGCCCTCCGTTACTACGATCCGATCAACATGGCGAAACACACGCCCAAGACCTGTTTCGTAAACATCACGCGCGCAGGACTTGGCGACTATTGCTGCCCGCCGTCCGGCGTCGCCATCTACTACAACAACATCCCCGGCCCCAAGAAGATCTGGTGGGTTCAGGGTTCCACCCACGGCTATGTGCCGCCAAACCCGAACCAGAACTATTACCTTGAAGCCAAATAACGTTTTCTGAACATGTTAAAGCCCTTCTTCCATTCACGGAAGAAGGGCTTTTCCATATAAACTCAACGGAAGTTGAGAATTTTGCCTACAGTTTGTGGCTATGGTTCACTCCTCTGTCCCTTTAGTCGCTTATGTCCCTTTTGTCCCTGCTTCTTGCATGAATAACCTGTAAAACATGTTAATCAAAATCATCGTCATCGGAAAACTGAAAGACAAAGCCATGCAGGCCAGATGCGACGAATACGCCAAATGGCTCGGCGGCTACGGCAAGCTTGAAATTCGCGAACTGCCCGACTCCACCGTCGAAAAAGAAGGCCAGGCCATTCAAAAGGAATTGGAAAAAGACCACGGCGCCTTCGTCGTCGCGTTGTCGGAGGAAGGGAAAGAATACACGACGGCCGATTTCGCCGCATTCATTGGCAAAATCGACCGCAAAATCATCTTCATCATCGGCGGCCCATATGGCCTCGCGCAGGACATCCGTCGGAAGGCCGATCTTCTGTGGTCGCTTTCAAAACTCACCTTCACGCACGAAATCGCCCGCTTGCTTTTATTCGAACAGCTCTTCCGCGTCCTGAACCTCAACGCCGGCGGACATTACCACAACGCGTAACGCGTTATAGAGCTAAAAGCTTAAAGCCAAAAGCTTAAAGCAAATTCCACACAGCTCCAGAAGGGCAGATTTTGCACTGCAACTGCACCAAAAACAAAACCGCCAGCGAATGGTTTTGATTCACCAAACGTCGGCGGTTATCTTGCAAAAAACGTACTTTTTACGGTTTCTTCGTATTGCTTTATGCTTTTATCTCCACAATGTAAAAGGCTCCGCAAAGCCCCTGTATTTGCTTTAAGCTTTAAGCTTTAAGCTTTTAGCTATTCATTATACACTTTACTTTCCACCAGATCCGCGACGAATACGCGGGACACCAATGCATCCGCGTTGCCGCCCAACGCTTTGTCATGATAGACGACGAACGCGATACGCTTTCCATCTGGATTCCATGCCGTCATTCCGACGTATGCGCGACGGCCGTTCACCAAGAAACTATGCTCAGAACCACGGCGGTTGAAGCGCGTCAGCTGCCGTTTGTCCTGTCCGTTGCTGTTCATGATCCACAGTTCGGATTTCAGCTCCAGCTGCCAGCGGATGCCGCCGATGCCCAGATAGGCGATTTCAAAACCATTGCTGGAACTCCAGATGATTTTCTTGCCTTTCGGCGACAATGCCGGATAACGATCCCAGGCCTGCGTGGTATTCGTCAAATTCACAACATCCGAACCGTCCAGATTCATCAGGCAGATATCCGCCGCATACCACGGCGTCTCCTTTTCAAATGGTGCCGCGAAAAGCAACTTCGTGCCGTCTGGCGTGAAACCATAGCTTTCATAGAATGTATTGTTGTCGCTCGGCTGCAACTTCTTCATATTGCGGATCTTCGGAGCGGCTCCGGGCACAAAGTCGCCGATGAACAGCGAGCGTTGCCCCCAGAACAGACTGCTCTTTCCGCCGTCCGCGCCGCACCAGAAGACTTTCTTGCCGTCCGGAGAGAAACGCGGCATCGCGACGCCGCGCGGGTTTGTGAACGACAGTTGGAATGCCGTCAACGCCGAATATTTATTGGTAGCCGCATTGTAATACCAAAGATTGCACTGTTGGCCGTTGGACGGAATCGAACGGGAGAAGTCTTTGCTGCTTTCGCTCTGCCCCACAAAGACATAGCCGTTTTCCGTCGGATTCCATGCGGGAGCGCCGTTGTTGAAGCGGAAGCCGCCGCCGGGGCGGTTGGCGGACAAATTCTTGATCGCCTGCGTGTCGATGTTGATCTCCAAGGCGTCCGTCCGTTTATCCGTATAGCGACGATCCACAAGGAGACTGCTGCCATCCTTCGACCAGAAGATGTAATCCACATTGTCGAACTCCTGCCCGAGCGGACGAAGGTTCGTCATCTGGATGAAACTGATACGGGCGTCTTCAACCGCGCCTTTCTCTTCTGCCGCCTTTTGCTGAGCCGTCGCGGGCGTCGCCCACAAAACCACCGCCAGCAGTCCTGCCATATATTTCATTGTCTTTTTTGTCATGATAGGCTCCATGATTCAAATACCGTTGTCGTTGTTTTCCTACATCATGATAAATTAAAGGCTTTTGGCTAGATTACAAATGCTGTTATTTGTTCATTCCCCTACTTTATCCATTTTTCATGCTTTCCTCCTATTAAACACCAAAAAACTGACGGAAGTTCCATCGTTTCCTCTGGATGTTTCTTTTTTTCGGTATTATGTTACTTAAAATTCCATTAAACCATATATAAATACCATGATCAAGACAAAAAAACTCCTCTGCGGCTTCGAACTTCCCGTCCTCGGACAAGGCACGTGGGGCACGGGCGGTCGCGACACGGCCGATCCAAATGCGGACGACGAACAGCTCGCCGCCGTCATCCGCCATGGCGTCTCCCTTGGCTTCACACGTATCGACACGGCGGAAATGTACGCCGCCGGCCACAGCGAAGAGCTTGTCGGCAAGGCGATTGAAGGACTGGACCGTGGTTCGCTTTTCATCACGTCCAAAGTCTGGAAGACGCATCTCCATGCGGATGACGTCCTCAAAGCGGCGGAAAATTCACTTAAACGATTGAAAACAGACTACATGGATCTGTTTTTGATCCATCAGGTCAATCCGGACGTCCCGTTGGAGGACACCATGCGCGGCATGGATGCCGTCCTGAAACACGGCTTCGCCCGCGCCATCGGCGTCAGCAATTTCTCCCTTCAGCGTTTTCAAAAAGCGCAGGCCTGTTCGTCTAACAAATTGGTACTCAACCAAGTGCATTACAATCTCGTCGTCCGCGAATGCGAACCGGACCTGCTTCCATGGTGTCAGGCCAACGACGTCATGCTGGAAGCGTGGCGACCGCTCCGCAATCTCACGCCATGTCCGTTGATGGACGAAATGTGCGAAAAATACAATGCGACCGCCGCGCAGATCGCGCTCGCATTTCTTTTGCAGCAGAAAAACGTTGTCACAATCACGGCCATGCGCTCCGTCGCACACATGCCGGAAAATCTTGCGGCGTTGCAACTCTCTCTTGATGAAGAAGATATGGAACGTCTCCGCCATGACTATCCAGGGCAGCTCACCATCTCGCCAACCGTCCCGCTTTAATCGTTATTTTTTACATAACCACTTCCAAACAAAGGAGCAGCAACATGAACACCAACCTCTCCCGTCGTGATTTTCTGAAGTCCAGCGTCATCGCCGCCTCCGGACTCGCCATCCTTCCCAACTGGCTTGCCGCGCAGGAAGTTCCAAAATCGAAAATGCAAATCTCCGCGCAGATGTATTCCGTCCGCGGCGACTGCGGCGCCAATTTCGACAACGCATTGGAAAAAGTCGCGAAGATGGGCTTCAAAGGCGTCGAATTCGCAGGCTATTACAACTACAGCAACAAGCCGGCCGAACTGAAAAAGCGTCTTGACGATCTCGGCCTCGTCGCTTCCGGAACCCACATCGGAACAGGCAGCTTCGATAAGAACAACCTCCAGAAAACCATCGACTTCCATGCCGCCATCGGCTGCAAGTTCCTGGTTGTTCCGGGCGATGGTCGTTTCACCAATCCGGATAAATGGAAGGAACTGGCGGACATCTTCAACCAGACCGCCGCCATCCTCAAGCCGCTCGGCATGGCCTGCGGTTACCATTGCCATACTGGTGAATTCAAGAAGCTCGGCGACAAGACTTTCTGGGAACTCTTCGCGGAAAACACCTCCGCCGATGTCATCCTCCAGCAGGACTGCGGTTGGTCTTATGTCGCGAGACAGGATCCCGCCGCCCTCATCCGCAAATATCCGGGCCGTTCCCGCACGTTGCACATCAAGCCGTCCGTCGTCAAGGAAGACCAAGGCGTGAAGAAGGCCATTCTCGGACAGGATTCCGTTCCATGGCCGTCCGTCCTGCTGGCCGCCCGTGAAGTCGGCAACACCGATTGGCTGACCATTGAACAGGAGACCTATCCGGATGGCCGCCCCGCCATGGACTGCCTGAAAGACTCCCTGGCCGGCCTGCAAACCATGCTGAAAGCCATGCCTTAATTCCATCCCATGTCCCCTTCATGCCTATGAAGGGGACTTTTTTGTCCATAACCTAT
>JAFZAB010000087.1 GCA_017548425.1 Victivallales bacterium | reverse complement strand
CTCGCGTCAACAAGTAGGGCGTGAGACGAGAGACGCGAGACGTGAGGGCAAACATATAAGCCATTGGCCATCAGCCATCAGCGCCGCCATAGGCGGCATGACGGCCCTGAAAGGGCCGAATTCAAAGAGGTTACGAAGGCAATTGCCTTCGCCCGACGGCTTCCGCCATCGGCACAGGACAGAAATGCTTAGACGTCTTGTTAGCCCCGCAGGCGGCTTGGTCTGCCCGAAGGGTGCCACAATTAAGCATTGAGCATTAAGCATTAAAAGCAGTGCCGCCCGCAGGGCGAGATATTCGTAACCGCCTGCAAGCGAACGAAGTGAGCGCAGCTGGCGGTAAGATGCCCTCTCTCCCATAGCGCCCGGAGGGCGCTACTGCCCGGAGGGCTAAACTATTTCAGTCTTTCACACAGCGGCAGGAGTTCTTCAATCTTTGCGACGATGCGTTTCTGTTCGGCTAGAGGGGGATGACTTTTATCATAATTTACAATGCCCATTTGATAAGTGGCTTTTGGAAGTGTTGAATCCTTTAAATCTTGTCTGACAATGGTCAAATTACGTCTGTTCTCGGCTTGAAAAAACGAGATTTGGTTTCATGTTAAGTCGTGGATTTGCCGTGAATTGAAATCAAAATAGAGAAAACAAGACAACAAAGGACAAAGCATGAAAAAGAATGACATTAGAAACCTGTTTTTACTTCTGGCTTTGGTGTTTGTGGCGACAGGATGCTGCTGCAAGAAGTGTCCCATCACACTGGTGGCTCCTGCGAATGACGCGATGATCGTCCAGCATCCACAGGAAATGCATGAATTTCTGCAACTGGCCAGCGCGCCGCGGCGGGAGTATTTCAACGACAAGGATAAACGCGCCGTCCTGTATCAGCGCCATCAGTCCGTCCCGCAGACGTTCAGTTGGAAATCGGACATCAAGTTGAAGGATGTCGCTCTCGAATTTGCGTTGGATGAGAATTTTACGACGAACGCGCAAGAGTTGGTTTTGAGCATAGACGCTGATGCAAAAACAGCGCAAGTCTGCAATTTCCAGGCGGGTAAGACGGTTTACTGGCGTGTGACGGGAAAAGCCCCCTGCGGGAAGGTCGTGAAATCGGCGGTTGGCTTCTTCAAGACGGAGGATTTGCAGCCGCGCCAGATCACGCTGCCGGGCGTGGACAATGTCCGCGATCTCGGTGGTTGGAAGACCGTTGACGGCAAACGCATGCGTCAAGGCTTGATCTTCCGCTCCGCCGGCCTCAATCTCGACAGCCCCGACTGGGTGTGGGACGAAGCGAAACGCATCGATCCTAAAAAGAGCCGCATCGGCGAGACGGTCATCAAAAAGGAAGGCATCGACTATTTCGTGAACAAAGTCGGTATCAAAACGGAGCTTGACCTGCGTTGGGACGGCGAAGTCGCGACGATGTCGGAATCACCGATGGGCAAGGCCGTGAAATGGATTCACATCCCCTCCTATGACTACTATGGCCCCATTTTCCAGGAAAAAGGCATGAAAGCCGTGCGGGATGATTTCAAGCTCTTCGCCGACAAAAACAACTATCCCATCGTCTTCCACTGCATCGCTGGCGCTGACCGTACGGGTACGCTTTCATACATTCTCTGCGGACTTCTCGGCGTTGCGGAAGACAATCTGCGCAAGGATTGGGAAGTGACGGCCCGTGACTATTTCAAATATGAAAACTACGATACGATCAGCCTCGGCTTCGACAAATATGGCGAGCCCGGCGATCCGCTCTCCGTCAAAATCCAGAAGTTCCTGCTGACCTGCGGCGTGACGCAGGCGGAGATTGACGCATTCAAGGCGATCATTCTTGAATAACCTTCTTAGAACCACGAATTTTAGAACCACGAATGGACACGAATTCACACGAATTTGGGCAGTCCACTGAATACATTGAAGAAACGGAATGCCTCGCAGATGTCGGCCATAGTTCTGATGAATTTGTTGACAATATGTTATTTTGATCAAGAAAGTATCGGGATGGCCTCCGTCTGCTCGGCGGTTCGTCGCGCTTCGCGGAAGTGCTAACAACGTCATGCGGAAGCTCGAAGTCCATCGTCTGTTGGCTCGGCGGTTCGTCACGCTTCGCGCAAGCGGAAACAACGTCATGCGTAAGTTCGAAGTCCATGGCCTGTCTGTTCAGGCGGAATGAATCTGCTTCGCGTGAGGACATCATTTGGCGAAAAAGTAATATAATCATAGGTGGATCACCATGAAATTTTGGAAAATGAACGGCGCGGGCAATGATTTCATTATCATTGACAACCGCGTGGAGAAGATTCCGCACGAAATGCTGCCATCGGTGGCCAAGACGTTGTGTGAACGGCATTTGTCCATTGGAGCGGATGGTTTCATGGTCGTGGAGGCGTCGGAAAAAGCGGATTATCGGATGATATTCTTCAATTCCGACGGCTCCATCGGCGAAATGTGCGGCAATGGCGCGCGTTGCATTGCCCGATATGGCTATGAAAACGGCCTTGCAGGCGATGTGCAGCGGATTGAAACAGATTCTGGAATCGTGGTCGGCCATCGTATGGACCAACGTCTCTACAAAGTGCGGCTCAATGACGTGACGTTGTTGGAACGACGTGACTTAGATGTTGATGGCAAGACATATGAATGCACATATGTCGAGCTTGGCACGCCTGGCCTTCCGCATGCCGTCGTGCCGATCAATGGATTGGTGGATTATCCGCATGACAAGCTGTTTGAATTAGGCCGTAAGATGCGCTATCACAAGGCATTCCCGAAAGGCGCAAACGTCAATTTCTATGAAATCGTCGAAAACGACCATGTGACGGTGCGGACATGGGAGCGCGGCGTGGAGGATTTTACCTATGCATGCGGGACTGGCTCTGGTTCTGTGGCGACCGTTTTGACGCTTGCAGGAAAGGCTAGTGGACGCAATGTGAGAATCGACATGCCTGGTGGAAAGCTTTTCATCGATGTCGAACGGACAGACGAACATGTTGACAATTTGTATCTTACGGGCCCGACGAACATCGTCTGCAAAGGCGATGTGACGGATGAGGAACTGCTGTGAAGGGGCGGTTTAAAACAATAAAAAGCAGCGTCTGGATGGTTTGTGCAAGTCTGCTGCTGGTGTTTATGATAGGAAATAGGACGATGGCGGAAGAACGAATGGACAAATTGAAGAAACGGACGCCGATGGATTTGTCGTTCAAGCAGTTATGGAAGCGGCGCTTTGTGTTTGACGCGGAGCTTCCGTTTCCGAAGGATGTCACATTTCTGCCATGCGGCCATTTTGCGGCGGAAGTGACATCGCTACCAGCGGAAATGCAACTTGTGACGAAAGATGGCGATGTGAAAATGCGTATAGAAGCTCCGATTGATGTGCAACCGCCTTACACTATGCATGCTGCGTTCGGTGGAAAGGCGCGTGTGGGCTTGTTTGTGACGAAGGACGGCGTGACACGGCTGAATAAACTGGTCCCGCTTCCTGGCGGCTTCGATCCGCGTGAGAAATCCTATACGACAGATTTGGTGATGCGTGGCGCCGGTGGCGCAGGCGATGTTAAATGTTGGCTCTCTGCGGGCATGGGGCAGGCGGATGTCCGTTTTGTGACGCGTGGCCGAGAAAACGCCCTTTATTGGGAGGACGGACGGATATTTTTCACATTCTCCGTACGTGCTTGTGGTGCTGAAGGAGTGGCGAGCTTCGATCCGGCCAAATTGGATGTCCGGCTGGAAGGCATCATCCTGTTCGACTACGGTGACGGCAAGTTGCGCAACGATGTCGCGTGCCATCTCTTCCACGATGAAGAGGTGGGTGAATGGCGGGCGTTCGTCAGCAATTTTTCGACTGGCGGCGACGGCTTGGGCAACGGCTTGAACGGCCGCGCGGAAGGCGGCCTGAATTCTGCGTGGTGCAAGGAAAATCCGCTGCATGGATTGAGTGTCATGAAAGCCAAATCATTGGGGCTGAAAGGATTGATGCACGAAGATCCGTCGGGCATCTGGGATCCGGAGGCGAAGAAATGGCGGTTGTTCCTTTGCACGTTTGTGAAAGGAATCAAAGCACAGATGATGGAAAGCGACAATTGGGACGGCCCGTATGAACCGTTGACGGAGATTGTTCCGGAAGATTCCACTGGCACGACCATTCAATGGATGAACGGCGTCCGCTACTGCTTCTCCGGCAGTGCGGAACATGCGTTATATGTTTATTCCTATCCACTTCTGAAAAAACTCGGCAAGCTGAAACTGGATGTGGAACCGTGGGGTGACACGCCGCTGGAGACACCGTGGGGCGTCATGAAAACGACCAATTCCCGCGTCTGGCCATGCTTTGCGGAGCTGCCCGATGGCTATCCATACAAATACATTCTGCTGACGATGGACCGTATCAACATTCCGGGCATGCCCAATCCGAATTGGACATACGGCGGCTTGTACATTTATGGAGCGAATTAATACGGTGTTGCCGTTTTAATTCGCTCCATGCTTATGGCTTATGGCCTTGGCTTATGGCCTATGGCTTATGGCTTATGGGTAAAGGAGTTAGAGAATACAACAACAGGAAACAATCATGAAAACCATTCTTTTCCAAGGCGATTCGATTACCGATGCAGGGCGCGACAAGACGAATGAAATCCTGCCGCCAGGGGCAGGGCTTGGCGCGGGGTATCCCATGCTTGTCGCAGCGCGCCTTCTTTGCGACTATCCAGGCGAATATACAATCATCAACAAAGCCATCAGCGGCAACCGTGTCGTTGATTTGTACGCTCGCTGGAAGATCGACGCGTTGCACATCCGTCCGGACATCTTGTCCATCATGATCGGCGTCAACGACACATGGCATGAATTCGCGCGTCAGAACGGCGTGGAAGTGCCTCGTTATGAACGCATTTACCATGAACTTCTGGAATGGACGAAGGCCGAATTGCCGAATGTGAAACTCGTCCTCATGGAGCCGTATGTCCATCCGTTTGGAGCCGTCGGCGACGGCTGGAAGGAGGAAATCGACCAGCGCCGCGCAATCGTCCGCAAGCTTGCGGACGAATTCAAGGCGATTTTCATTCCAAGCCAGACGATTCTCGACGACGCATTGGCCCGTGCTCCGCAGGAGCATTGGACGAAAGACGGCGTGCATCCGCTTCTTGCTGGACATCAGCTGTTTGCGGATGCCTGGATTAAGGCGGTAATAGGCTAGAAACTGGAGAGACTGGATTAACTTCCAGAGCTTCCAGAGCTTCCAGAGCTTCCAGGACTTCCAGAACTTCCAGAAAAACCACAAGGCTTGCGGGACAGATATCTCGCAAGCCTTGTGGTTTTTCGCTTTAAGCTTTAAGCCTTAAGCTTTTAGCTCCGCCGAAGGCGGTTATTTTGTAATCGCTTCTACCACTTGGTCGGCAAAGGATTTCATGCCGTTAATGGAGGGATGGCCACTTTGCTTTTCAATGTCCTTCAAGTCGATGCAGGGCACATTGTAATGCGTGCAGATTTCATGGACGGAATCATTGATTTCAGGCTTCAGTTCGGAATTGAGTATGAAATAGACTTTTGCGTTGGGATAGAACGCTTTAAGATCAAAGAGCAGCTTGGCCATGGCAGGGCGGAAGGAGTAAAGTTCCTCCTTTGTCCAGTCGTCCCATTTGTATTCGCCGATTGGGGCATTGGCCCAACTGTCGTTGGTGCCGCCGCAGACGAGAATCAACGACGGATTGCCGAGGCGGTTGGCGCGCGTCACAAAGCTGAAGCTGCTGAAGTCTTTTGCGTTATAGCCTGTATAGCAGATAGTTGAGCCGCTCCATGATTCGTTCTTTTCCAGTTCGCCACCAATGGCCGCCGTGACGAGATGCCACCAGCATTCTTCGGCATTCTTGACATCATTATTGCCTTTCGTTTGCGGGTAATAGATGGCGTTGCCTTCTGGAATCCAGCCTTTGAACGTCGAATAGCTGTCGCCGAGAATGGAAACGCGCGGTGGCGTGGGCGGCGTGGTGCGGCAACCCGTGAGAATCATCAAGCCGAACAGAGCGAAAACAAGGGAGGAAAGACGTTTTTTCATGGTTTGTTCCTTTTTTTGTGGTTTTCATCGTGTACAGTTAATGTAATGCGCACGGGAATGATTACAAAGGAATCATCACAATTGGCGGCAACTCTTCCTTCATTTGGGAGCATATCAATCATGCTGAATTCATTTTATCCGGGAGAAATCTGGCCAGACGACCATGGCGTCCACATCAACGCCCACGGTGGCGGCGTCTTGTTTGAAGACGGTGTCTATTATTGGTATGGGGAGCATCGAATTGAAGGGACGGCGGGCAATGTCGCGCATGTTGGTGTCCATGTTTATTCGTCGCAAGATTTGATGAATTGGACGGACAGAGGGATCGCGTTTGACATACGCGACGGCAAGGTTCCCGAATGCCCAGACGGTTGCATTGTGGAACGCCCCAAAGTCCTACGTTCTTTGACGACAGGCAAATACGTCATGCTGTTCCATTATGAGGCGGATAAGAAATATCGTAATGCGGCGGTTGGTTTCGCTGTGTCGGACACGCCAATCGGGCCGTTCGTGTTCCATCACATCCAGCGGCCGAATCCAGGCGTATGGCCTGTCAACACGCCTGATGCGTTGAAAGACGCGGCGTTGATTGCGAAAACACGGGAAACAATGGCTGATGTCAGCGGCGGCATGAATGACAAAGCGCCCACGTTGAGCATTTTAGGAGCATGTTTTGAAAGCGGGCAGGAATCGCGTGACATGACGCTTTTCCGCGATGACGATGGCAAGACGTACCACATTTATTCTTCTGAACGCAATGCGACAACGCATATTGCGCAAATGACCGACGACTTGCTCGGTTATGCGGGAAACTACTGCCGCGTTTTTGAAAACCGTTGGATGGAAGGTCAAGCCATTTTCAAACATAATGGAAAATACTACATCGTCGCTTCTGGCTGTACGGGTTGGGCACCAAACGCGGCGCGTTCGGCCGTGGCGGACAATATTTTCGGGCCATGGCGCGAATTGGGCAATCCCGCTGTTGGGCCAGAAGCGGAAGTCACGTTCAGAGGGCAGACAAATTTCGCTTTGTCATTGCCGGATGGTCGTGTCATCTTGATGCTGGACCGTTGGAATCCACAGAACGCCATAGACGGACGGTACTTATGGCTTCCTGTGGAGTTTGATGGCGAACGGCCAATCATCCGTCCGCCTGCGCCATGGCAGCTATGACAAAGAGGACGTTCGTGCTCTTTTTTGATGATTACATTTGCCAAATGGTCGTTCAACGATAATTTATGGCAGTGATTTTGTTTCAAATCAGTCCATTAATCAATCAGGAGAAAAGATGAAAAGTCGTATGTTGTTGGGTGTCTTGGCTGTCTGCGCGTTGTTGGGTGAAGGATGCGCCACTGTCGGAAAGAAAACCGTGAAATGCGCCGCGGAGCCGACGGATTTGTTCCCCGGGCAGGATATTCTGCCGATTCTTTCATGGTACAGCATTCCGCCGGCGGATTTGAGCCTGGAACGCTTTCTTGAGATGAAAGAGGCTGGTTTCAACATCAATTTCTCCCATATCGGCAGTTATGAAGACGCCCTCAAGGCATTGGATCTCGCGCATCAAGCGGGCATCTACAGCATGTTCACATGCAGCAAGTTGCATGACGAACCTGAAGAGACAGTCAAAGCCGTCATGAACCATCCGGGCCTTGGCGGCTATTTTCTGGTCGATGAGCCTGGTATTCCGTCGTTTAAAGGTTTGTGGGATTGGGCAAAACGCATCATCGACACGGATCCGACGCATACATGTTATCTGAATTTGCTCCCGACGTATGGCTTCAAGTCGCTGGACGAATACCGCAACTACGTCCATCGCTTCGTGGAAGACGTGCCGATTCAGTTGATTTCCTATGACCATTATCCTGTTGTGAACGACACGTTGCGTGGTGACTGGTATCCCAATCTGGAGATTGTCGCCGAGGAGGCGAAGCGTGTGAACCGTCCCTTCTGGGCGTTCGCGTTGGCGACAGCACATGGCCCGTATCCAGTTGCGACGGTTGCCAGCTTGAAATTGCAGATGTACAGCAATCTGGCCTACGGCGCGCAAGGCTTGCAGTATTTCACGTATTGGAATCCTGGAACCGAAACGTGGAATTTCCACGAGGCACCTATCACGCTAGAGAAAAAACGCAATTCCGTCTATGACCGCGTTCGCGAAGTCAATCAGGAATTGCAGGCGAGGGCGTATGTTTTCGTGCGTTCCAAGGTCTTGTCCGTGAATCATTTGGGAAAGGATATCCCGGAACTGACAAAGCGTCTGGAAACGCTTCCGCCGAAAGTCACGAAACTCGACACGCATGACAAAGGCGCCATCGTCTCGTTGCTGGAAAAGAACGGCAAGCAGTATCTGGTCATCGTCAACCGCAGCCTGCACGACCAGATGGATTTGACCATTACGTTCGAGCCAGGCGTGCTCCGCATCCAGAAGGATGGCACGAAAGTCGCGGCGGACAAATATGTCGATACGCTGATGGTCGGCCCCGGCGAATGCGAAATTTTTGAATTGTAACAATATGATTCTGGATTGACTGGACTGGCTGGATTTTCTGGCCAGTCCATCATAAGGAATTGCGAATCATGGATAAAGACATTTCCTCTTTGGCTGAAGTTCCGTCGCCATTGATCGTACAGGATGCGAAAGGCTACAATTCATGGCCGTTCGTCCAGACGCTTGGCGGCGGCTTGGTCTGCGCATACAGCCGTGGAGAACGGCATTCCATTGATGAACGGACACGTGGCGTCTATGCGCGCATGTCCATGGACGGCGGCAAGACGTGGGCGGCGGAATCGACGGTCGTCAACACGCCTGATTATGGTGAAAGCGCCATTGGCAAAGGGCTTGACGAAAATGGCGCGATGCTTCTTTGGGTGCGTTGCGTCGGTGCGGATTGGAAGCATGATTTGTATCGTTCCGCCGATGGTGTCAACTTTGAGAAAATCGCCTCGTTGCGGCCAGATCCAATGCCGATGCAGATTACGGATGTCATTCATGTTCCGACAGTTGGGCTGATGTGCTTCTGGTTCGCAGGGCGTTATCGCGATCTGCCGGAAAACGCGTGGGGAACGCTAGTAAGCGCGGATAACGGCAGAACATGGAAGCAGAACGTCATGGAAGCGAATCTGCCGAAGGCCGATTGGCCGACAGAGCAGTGCGGCATCTATCTTGGCGACGGACGGATCATCGCCATCACCCGTTGTGAAGTCTGTGACGACTGCCCGCAACGCCGTCAGTTCCAATTGCAATCCAATGACTTCGGCAAGACATGGACGAAGATGCGCACGAATATCGGTGACGTGAAAATTTCGACGCCCAGCCTAATTTACGATGTTGCGACGGGATTGCTATACAATTACTATTACCATCGCGGCAAAGGCTTCCTGAAACGCCGTGTGGTGTCGTTGGAAAAGATATGGGACCATCCAACGGATTGGCCTGATTTCGAACTGGTTGCGACGGGAAGCGCCAACGACCACCATGCGGGCAATGTCAACGTCATCGCCGCTGGTGACGTTCATTATTGCACCTATTATTCAGGCGACGAAAATAATACTGCCGTGGTGATGTATCCGTCCTTTGGACGGAGCTAAAAGCCTAAAGCTTAAAGCTTAAAGCAAATGCCAGACCATTTGGGAGCATGAAATCGTAACGACGGCTTGTGCGAAGAACAACAGTTGTAGAAGTAATGAAAATAGTACAAGCAAAAATTGAAAAGATATTATAAAATATTGTATTTGCTTTTAGCTTTCGGCTTTTAGCTTTCGGATCCGCGAAGTGTTCATGCTTTAAATTCCGTTGGCGTGCAATGGAAGACGCGTCGAAAAGCGTTGCACAGTCCGGCCGCGTCGCAGAAGCCATGTCGTTGCGCGATTTCCTTCAGAAGCAACCGTCCATTTTTCAAATCTGCGGCGCAATGGCCGAGCTTGGCGCGGAGCGCGAAATGGCCGTAGCTTTTACCAAGCGTTTTCCGGAAAAGTTCCGAAAAACGGCTGACGGAGAGGCGACAGGCCGCCGCCGCCGTTTGCAAGTCTGGCGTGACAGGCGATGTCCGAACCAATTCCAACGCCGGGCGGAGACGTTCCAGATAGACGCGGATGTCAGACGCATCCTCTTGCATGCCAGTCGTTTCCGGCAGACGTTCAATGACATGGAGAAGCAGTCTGTGGAAATCCAGCCAGCATTGCGGAAGCCAGTTGGCAGGGCGTCTGCGATAGACATGCGTCATGCGTTCCGCCCATTGTTGGATGACATCGCGTTCAGTGTCAGTCTGCGGGCAATATCGTTTGTCCGGCGTGGCTGAAAACGGCGCTAGCCAGTTGACGGATGAGCCGAGAAGACCGATTTCGCCCAAATCATCCAGATTGACATTGATGGTCATGATGAGATTTCGTTTGTCCAGACAGCGGAAAGCATGTGGCTCCCAGCAGAACGTCCACCAAAGGTCGCCCGCACGGCATGTCCGCCGATAATTTTCGTAGGCGATTTCAATCTGGCCATGCCTGACGATGGACAGTTGCAGTACGTAATGGACATCGCCATGGTAGTACGTTTCGGGCCCCGTATGGTAGTCCCAAAGCACTTCGAGCGGATGGTCCGGCGTGAGCTGCGGATGGCGGCTGGTCACGACTTCCAGTTCCGACAGGTTGTCGCTTGATGGTTGTTTGTCGAGGAGATTCATTGTTTTATCGTAAGAAATCGCAATTTTTCAAGCAAAATGCACAATCGACTATATTTGTCTTATCATGTTTAGACCGTTAATTTATTCCATGTTTTTCAAATGACAATGACCGAATGTGTTTTCGTCAATTTTAACAAGGAGCGACAACATGGTAGCCAACGCAACCGCAAAAAAGACAACTGCCAAAAAAGCAACCGTTTGTGAAAAACTCGCCATCGACGGCGGCAAACCCGTCAACACGAAACCGTTCCCCGGCTGGCCGTGCTATGAAAAATCCACGGCTGACAAAGTGGCCGAAGTGCTTCTTTCCGGCAAAATCAACTACTGGACCGGCAAGGTCGGTATGCAGTTCGAGGCGGAATGGGCCAAGTGGCTGGGCGTGAAGAACGCCGTCAGCGTCACGAACGGCACGGCGGCTCTCCATGTCGCGTTGGGTGGTTTGAACATCGGTCCGGGCGACGAAGTCATCTGCACAAGCTACAGCTTTATCGCGTCGAGTTTTTGCGCATGCCAGGCGGGTGCGCTGCCGGTCTTCTGCGATTGCGGCGACGACCACTGCCTTGATCCGTCCAAGTTGGAAGCGCTTATCAATGAACGCACAAAGGCCATCGTCGTCGTCCATCTGTATGGCATTGTGGCCGATATGGATCCCATCATGAAAATCGCCCGCAAGCATGGTCTGAAGGTCATCGAAGACTGCGCACAGTGCTTCGGCGGTATTTATAAAGGAAAGAAGGCGGGAACCATCGGTGACGTCGGTTGCTTCTCCTTCTGCCAGAGCAAACATTTCTCCACGGGCGGTGAAGGCGGCATGGTCGTGACGAACGACGACGATCTGGCGTGGGAATTCCGCTCCTTCCGCGACCACGGCTACGATGTGCAGGCCAAGATGAATCTTCTGGAAATGGAAGGCAAACAGCTGTACATCCATCGCCGCGTCGGCTTCAATTTCCGCATGACGGAAATGCAGAGCATGATCGGTCTGTGCGAACTGAAACGCTTTGATTCGTGGAACTTGCCGAACCGCATCAAGAACGGTGAATATCTCATCAAAGAACTGAAAGATCATCCGTTGGTCTATGCCGCGCCGTTGCACACGAAGGAACGCCGCTCCGCCTTCTGGTGGGCTCCCTTTGTTCTGAACATCGAAAAGTTCAAAAAGGGCATTACGATGAAGGAATTCTTGGCGGCAATGGGCAAGGAAGGCGTGCCCGTCTATAGCGTCCTGTGGCCGGAAATGTATAAGGAAGAGGCATTTGCGAACCGCCGCGGCTTTGGCTCCGCCAACTATCCGTTCTACGATCCGCGTGCGCGCGTCATTGATTACACGAAATTCAACTGCGAACATGCCAACTGGCTGACCGACCGCACGATGTGCTTCTTCGTCCATCCCGTCTATGGTGACGAGCAGATGAAGGCGTATGTCGCCGCGTTCAAGAAAGTCGCCGCGGCGTATATGAAATAAGTGCTTTTGAAATAGTGCTTTATTGACTCTGACGGACGGCCTGAAGGATGACTTCAGGCCGTCTGTTGTCTAAAGGGACGGAAGGGACGGAAGGG
>JAFZAB010000086.1 GCA_017548425.1 Victivallales bacterium | reverse complement strand
CGCGCAGTGGAGTGGCGGTGAACGGAAGATTCAAGACATCGCAACGGAATCCGCCCCGAATCCGGATGTCGATTGGGATATGTGGCTCGGCCCGGCCCCGTGGTCGCCGTATTCCGACCAGTGCGCGCCGCGCGGCATCAATAAGTTCTATCCGATGTTCTGGCGGTTCGACGACAACTACGGCACAGGCTACAACGGCGACTGGGGCGCGCACCATCTGGATATCGCCCAGTGGGGCCTTGATTTGGACAAGTCCGGTCCTGTGAAAGTCATCTGCTCCGAAGAGCCGTATTCTGTCAATCCGCTGCACGGCGGCCGCCGCCAGTTCGGCATGAAGTTCGTGCTCGCGGACGGTACGATCATCTATCACAATCCCTTCAGCGCGTGGGGCACGGTCTTCTACGGCACGAAGGGCATTGTCGCGGTCAACCGCGGCCGTATCGCTGTGTGGCTGGGCAAAGGCGTGAAGCCGAACGCGGAAATCCGCAAGCAGCTGGATGACGCGTCGTTCAGCAAGATGAAGAAGATCGCCGCGTCCATCGGTGAAGACTACGGTTTCGATCCGTCGCAGAAGAAAGACGACCGCCTCAAGGCGAGTCTGGACACGCTCGACGCCTATTTCAAACTGGCCGAAGCCCCCGTACAACTCTACAAGAGCCCCCAGCAGGAAAAGAACTTCATCGACTGCTGCATTTCCCGCAAGGAGACGATCTCTCCCGCCGAGACGGGCGCCCGCGCGGCCATCCTCTGCCAACTCTGCAATATGAGCTATGTCTATGACGCGAGTTTTGACTGGGATCCTGTGAAATGCACGTTCGCCAACGGCACGGGCGATCCTGCCTGGCTGAAACGCCCCTACAACCGGAATGGATGGGACATCAAGTTATAATGCTTAACGCATTATGCTTATGGCTTATGGCTTATGGCTTATGGCTTATGGCTTATGGCCTATGGCTTATGGCTTATGGCTTATGGCTTATGGCTTATGGCTTATGGTCAAATGCTTAATGCATAATTCATAATTATTTGGGCATTAGCGACAAACATGCCCGACGGAATTACTCCGTCGGGCATGTTTGTATAATGGTGAATTTACCATGTCTCGTCTCATGACTCATGTCGGAAAAAGACTCGGCGTGAGACGAGAGACGTGAGAAATGAGAAATGTTATTAAAACTTGTGAATCAATTACCCAAAAATAAAACAAAAGAGACGCTTTTTTTTTAATATTTTGATTGTTAATTGTTTGTAGAACTTCAATGGCAATTATTCCATGGATTTTATTGGTATTTATGGCAATAATTCCACGGAAAACGGCCATGATTATGGCAATTTTTCCATCTTCTTCAGCAAGAATACGGTGAGATCTGCGATTTCCTTCTCGCGTCGAGAGAAACCGTGGTCGGCTCCGTAGAGGAGATGGAATTCCGCTTGGCAGGGGACGGCGGCGGAGGAGGCTGCGTCGGTAAAACGCTTGCCGTATGAATATGGAACGACGCCGTCAGCACTGCCATGAATGATGCAGAGGGAACGGACGCCGCATGAACCGGCCTTGGCGACGGTTTCATAGAGCGGAAGTTTCTGAGCGTCACGCACATAGCAGCCGCCGAGCTGTTTCGTGCCGCCGAACAGCGGAATGGTTTCGGGCGGATTGGCGGGATCGATTCTGGCATCGAAAATTTTGCCGGATTTCGCGTCATCCACGAGAACGCCGGCTGGGGCGAGAAGAACCGCGCCTTTTATATTGTTGTAAATGCCACAGGCCATGCCGATGACCACGCCGCCTTGTGAATGGCCGACAAGCAGGAAATCGCCGCCCCATGGTTGTTTTGCGATCCACTCCATAACGCGTCGCAAATCATCCACTTCGCTGGAGACGGTCATTTTCGAGAAGTCGCCGCCGCTTTCGCCATGGCCGTTGAAATCGAAGCAGACGACCGGAAATCCGGCCTTGGTTGCGGCTTCAGCCACGGCGACCAACAACGGCTCGCCTTTCCATGACGTAAAACCATGGCAGAGAATCACCACGGGGCCTTTGACCGTCTCCCTTGCTGGTGGAATGTCAAACAGAATGGACAGTTTGCCAGCCGCTCCATCGATTTCTGTTTTACGTGGGGCGGCATTTGCAATGGTCACCAACAGGATAATGGCCAGAAAGGAGAAAAGCCTGCTAATCATTTTTTACTTCCTGATGAACCATCAATCCTCAAGAATGTATGCATCCACGATTTCGCCGTAATAGGTGACATGGACGTCGCGGTTGGCGCCAACGGCCGTGCCATCGACATGCGGCGGATACATCTCCGCCTTGCGGTCGCAATGGAGGGCGTCCAAATCCTGCTTCTGACGATATATCACCTTGCATTCCAATGTTAAAGGAAATTCCTTAATGGCGGGGGCGGAGATTTTTTCCGCTTCGACAGGCGTCAGGCCAGCCTCTTGGATTTTATCGATGTTCCGTCCGCTTTTACCGCCGCAGATGGCGATGATCTGGCGGTCGAAATCGCCAATCGGCACGTTGACGGTGAATTCCGGATTCGCGTCAAGCTGTTCACGTGTGAAGCGTCCTTCGCGGACATACGTGACGAATACAGGCTTCGACCAGTTGATGCCGAACGTGCCCCAACCGATGACCATGGAATTAATTTTGGGGCCGACTTTAGTGGTCAGCAGGATTCCTTTCGGCAGGGCTTGCAGAATGTCGTTGGCGTAGTCGGTCAGATTGATGGATCGTTTGTTCATGTTGTTCTCCGATAAGTTGTTATGTGAGTTATTTGTATCCCTTCATGTAAACGTCAATCAGTTCATCAAGACGGCCTGATTGGCGTATCTGGTTGAGAAATTGATTGAAATAGTCTCGCAATGCTTTGTTGCCAGGCGGAAACAGGGCGCCAAGTTGACCGCGGGTGAAAGGTGTTTTCAGCAACGGCGCCGCCAGCCGTGCGTCGCGGCTACAGTAAAATGCCGCCTCCATGATCTCCGTGATCATCACATCGGCCTTCCCTTCGGCAATCAGACGCGGAATCTCTTCATTGACAGGATGAATGATCAATGTGGCGTTGGGTAGATTTGCGCGAGCGAACTTTTCATTGAGACCGCCTGGATTTTCCATGACGCGGACTTCTGGGCGGTTGATAGCCGCAAGACTGGTATATTTCGCCGCGTCTTCCGCACGGCAGAGGACTGTCTTGCCGTTGACAAGATAACCATCGGACATCAAGGCCTGCTTTTTTCGCGCATCCGTGATTGTGATGCCGCAGAGCGCAAAATCGAATTTTCGGGCAAGCGTGTCCTGCATAAGTGTCGGCCATGACGTTGGAACATATTGGATTTTCACGCCGAGACTGGCGGCGAAATCTTCCGTCAGCGCCGTGTCGAAACCTTCGTAAGTCTTTGTTTCTGGGTTCAGAAACGACATGGGCTGGTAGTCGCCTGTCGTGCCGACGAGAAGAACGCCGCGTGCCTTGACGTCTTGGAGGCTGTCAAACGGCTGGCATGTCCTGCAGGCCGTGAGAAACAGCGAAATGAGCAGGCATGTGCAGATGAGAAACTGATTAAAGGATTTTCTGGTGGTTTTCATAGATGTTTTTTATAATATGGGGTGTTACTTTTCAATTGCCATGATTCGTCCGCAACAGTCGGAAACGTAGAGCCGCTTTGCATCAACGCAGGGGCGGTTGAGGACGGGCATGCCAACAATCTGATAATCAATGATATGGCCGTTTTGTGGATCAAGCCGATAGAGGATGCCGTCATTTGCGGCCACCCAAAGGACATTGCCGTCCAACAATGGTGTGGCCGTGACGCTTGGCGGATTGTCCGTGGCGTAATCGGCGGTGGGGGTGATGGACGGTTTAGGCGTGAAACGCCATGCTTCCTTCAGCGTGGCGGTGTCGATGGCGCCCAGACCTTTGTTGGAGGAAGCGATCAGAAGCAGACCGTGGGGAAGTTTCACGGGAGCGGCTGTCGTGGCGTAGCATGGGAAGGATGTGTCCTTCAGCAGTTTGCCTGTGGCGAAGTCGAGGCGGAATAGATGGTAGTTGTTCGGAATGAACCAGATACCATCACCGTCGGGCAGGGCGGTGGCGTTGGCGAACAGATTCTTGTACAGCCAGATGACGTTGCCTGTCTTCAAGTCATGGCGGTAAAGGCCGTTCAGACGGGAGATGACAAACAGGCTGCCGTCCGCAACGGCCAGTTTATCTTCGGCAGGCGTGCGTTCTTCGACTTGCCACGCCGTGTTCCGCCAAAGCGTTTCACCATCCTCCGCACGGATTCCGCGCAGATGGCGTCCATAACCGCCCGCCACGATGCCGTCATGACAGACGATTCCGGAAGCGGACGGACTGACGATGGACGGATCGGAGGGATTCAGCCAGACACGCTTGCCGGTTGCGATGTCAACAGCGTGGATGTTCGCCCGCGTGTCAATGGCGTAGATACGGGAGCCGTCGGTCGCGAAATTGTTGCGGATGCCGTAGCCTGTCGCGTATGACCATACGATTTCCCCTGTGTCGGGGGAGAGTGCGTAAAGACCGCCGTTTTCAGCATTTGCATCATCGCAGACACCGACGATAAGCAAGCCGTTCACAAGTTGCAGATCGCACATCGCGATATCGGCAGGCAGCTGCGCAATCCAGCCGAGACGATTGTTATTTTGTTTCGCAACATTGAATTCGCGCGAAAACTCCTTGCCGGATTTTGTTTTGGCAGAGAGGGTGATATGGCTGTTGTCGTTTAGTGACCAATTTGCATCGCCGCTCCATGCCGCCGAACTGACGCGTGACAGTTCCACAGATTGTCCGTTGTCATGACTGGCCTTGACGGAAACGATTTCATCGCCACCATCGTAGGCATCCGCCGTGATTGTGACATGAGCGGCATCTTTTCGAAGTACCATGCCGTTTTGCGGCGTAATGAGGGCGAGATGTTCTTTTATATTGGTATAGAACAATTTGCTTTGCGGCTGGTCTGTCTGGCGATTGATTTGCAGGACGCGGAACGACGGCGCGAAACAGCCAGCTCCGCCTTTGTTCGGGGTGGCGACGCAGAAGGATTTGCGGCCAGACGGATACTTTTTGACGATGTTCATGTGTTTGTGGCCATAGATGGCGCAGACGAAATGTTCATTGTCCAGAATGACATCGCCAGAATGCGTTGCCATTTTGTAGCCGACCAGATCGGGCAGGTCATGGCCGACAAGAATTTTTTTCTTGTTTGGAAAGCGTTTGCACAACGCCTTGAGCCAATCGCCGCAGTCCAGCATGTCATAGAGAATCGGCGCCCCCCAACTGTTGTAGATGGGCACGACGACAAAGAGATAACCGCCCAGTTCAAAGGATTCCCACCATGGGCCGCAAATGGCCAGAAAGGGATCCGCGTTGCCGTAGAAGCCGCGGCCACGAAAATCCACGTCATGGTTGCCGCAGGCATAGACGACTGGTATTCCCAATGTTGCGGCGTTGACGAAATCGCGATGCGTTTCCATGCCTGTAGGGGAGCCTGCGCTGATGTCGCCCGCATTGATGAAGAGATTGGTTTCCGGATGGTTTGCGATGTATGTGCGGATGGTGTCCATGTAGCGAAGATCATGCGTTTCGGCGTCGCCGACGATGACGATGGAAAGCGTGTCGCCCGTGATGGGACGTGCGTCATTCAGCAGAAAATCGTATGTCTGGCGGCCAGGCGTGATGCGATGCCAGAAGCGAGTGACATCCGCTGTATATTGGTCTGTCCGTTGAACATAGATTGTCTGGGCCTTCTCATGGAGTGGCAGGCTGTAATGGCCGTTTTCATCCGTGACGGCGAATCCGAAACCGTCGCTGACGAGTATGTTTGGAATGCCCGGTTCGTCTTGTGACGGCCATCCGTCGTGATTGCGATCATGACGGACGGTTCCGGAAATCGTTGCGGCGACGGCGGACATGCAGCATGCGGCCAAAGTTGTTACAAGCATAACTTTTGAAATCTTTCCAATGGGTATCATGGAGAAAAGGTTTTTTTAGTAAGATGGTTGGAAACAGGGCGTTGTGTTTTGGCACTGCCCATCATACCATATAATATAGTTCGGTTGGAGTTAAATGGAAAGGCTTTTGTCATCTTGAGGTCTGTGGAAACAAGAGTATATTTTCATGAAAGCATGGAATGAAAACAAACAGGATGCACGATATGAAATTGTCTCGAAGAGCGGTGCAGTTGACACCGTCTGAACCGCGCCGAATATATGATGAAGCGCAGAAGTATCGCAATGTCATTGACTTGACGTTGGGGGATCCAGACTTGCCGCCGCCCATGAACGTGCGGGAAGCGGCCTGCGAGGCGATTCGCGCAGGCAAGACGCGCTACAGCGCCAACGCAGGGTTGCTTGCTTTACGGCAGGCAATTGTCGCGGAAGCCAAAAAGGAATATGGCATGGATTTTCAGGCGGAATCGGAAGTCATCGTGACCGTCGGGGCCATGGAATCTGCTTATCTGAGTCTGTGGAGCCTTCTGGACGAAGGGGACGAGGCGATTATTCCCGCACCGTATTGGATCAATTATGGAGAAGTCGTAAAATCCTGCGGCGCAACGCCTATCTTTGTTGAAACACGGCCTGAAGACGCATTTGTCGTGCAACCAAAGGACATTGAGAAATGCATCACACCGCGGACGCGTCTTTTAGTACTGAATTCTCCCGCCAATCCTACGGGAGCGGTCATTCCAGGCAAGACATTGGACCAATTGGCGGAACTTGCCGTAAAGCATGATTTGACCGTGATTTCCGATGAAATCTATAGCCATCTCGCATATGATGGACGGAAAGTGGAAAGTATTCTGACACGGCCTGGAATGCGTGAGCGGACTGTTGTGGTCAACGGTTTCTCCAAACGCTACGCGATGACCGGTTGGCGTGTCGGTTGGACGTTGGCGTCATCGCCGCTGATTCGTGTCATGACGCAGATGACGGAAAATGTGGTCGCGTGTGCGCCGCTGCCGTCGCAATACGCCGCGTTGGAGGCATTGTCGGATCGTACGGACGAATCGTATATTCGTCAAGAGTTTGAGAAACGTCGCGACTGCGTTTTGGAGGAATTGCAGCGGATTCCTGAAATCACAAGTGTCGGCATACCAGCGACTTTCTATGCGTTTTTGAATGTTTCCGCCACAGGCATGAGCGGAGAGGAGTTCGCCATGGGGCTTCTGAAATCGAAGCAAGTCGCCGTAATTCATGGAAACGCCTATGGAGGAGACGCTTATCGCGACTATATTCGCATCGCGTTCACGTTGCCATGCGATGAATTGCGGAAGGCGTTTGCGCGGATTCGTGAATTTCTGGCGGAACGTTACGCTCGTTGACGGGAGAAGACAATGGACAAGAATGAATTGAAGCGGTTTGTGTGCGACTATTTGGATGCTCATCGTGAAGAGCGCATCCAAGCAGGTGAAACGTTACTGCGAATGCCGGAACTCGCCTATTGCGAACAACGGACGTCAGATTTTGTTGGTCATTGTTTTGCGAATTCAGAATTGACGGAAAAGACTGGTTTGGCCATCACGGGACGGCGGGCGGATGTTGATACGGGGCGGTCTGGGCCGCGCGTGGCGATTCTTGGCGAGTTGGATGCGCTGATCGTTCCGCAGCATCCGTTTGCGGATGCAACGACTCATGCGGCGCATGCCTGTGGCCATCATGCGGGATTGAACGCCATGCTTGGCTGCGCGGAAGTACTGACAAGGCCTGAAGTGTTGTCGCATCTATCTGGTTCACTGGCATTTATCGCCACGCCGTCGGAGGAATGCCAGAATCAACCGTATATCGCAAGTTTGATCGAGGCGGGAAAATTGCAATTCTTCGGCGGCAAATCCGAAATGATCGCGGAAGGTGTTTTCGATGACATCGACGTGGCCATGATGTTGCATGCAGGAGGAAGCAATTTCACGCCATCGGGCTTCAACGGTTTTGTCATGAAACGGCTCATCTTCCATGGAAAATCTGCCCATGCGGGCGCGAATCCAGACAAAGGCGTCAACGCCATTTCCATGATGCGTTCCGCTTTGACGTTGATGGATGCGCAGCGCGACACATTCCGCGACGAAGCGCATGTGCGGCTTCATGGCTATATTCCAGAAGGCGGCGAGGCGGTGAACGTCGTGCCAGATCGTGCGGTATTCACATTGCAGGTCAGAGCAGCGTCGCCGGAAGCGATACAGGACGCTTCAGACAAAGTGGACCGCTGCGTGAAAGCCGTCGCGATCGCCTTCGGCGGCGAGACGGAAGTGCAGAACATCTTCGGCTTCATGCCGTTAGTCGCGTATGATGAATTGGATGACGTGCATCAACGCAACGTCGAGACCATCGCGCCTGGTGCGCCGTTCACACGCGGCATCTACCGTCCGTCATCGACGGACATGGGCGATGTCAGCATGATCATTCCATCGTTGCACGGCTATTTCAGAGGCTTCGCGGGAACGGCGCATACGGATGATTTTCTGATCACCGATCCACAGCAGGCATATGTCGATTCCGCCAAAATGATGGCTTTGGACGCAATAGACCTGCTGTGGGATGATGCGGCGTGCGGTCGGAAAATCGCGGCGTTGAAATGCCCGATGGACAAACAGACGTATTTGGAGAAAATGCGCGGATTTTCCTCTTGCTTGAAGTTTGGAGAAGAGTGAGCCCTCTCCGCCGCTATCGCGGCACTTCCCCCAGAGTGGGAGGCTTATTCGAGGATATCAGATGCCGTATTCGTGGCGGTGAATTCGTAGGAGCCGTTGCCCAGATCCTTCGTGTGGCCGAAACGCGATTTCAGGCCGGGCTTACCGACTTTGATGACGGCTTTGACGTCGCCTGGACCATCTGTCGTGATGACGACGATTTGCTTTCCGCTGTCGGCGGTGTGCAGGCGGGCTTCGACGATGGCATCGCCAATCTTTTCTTCAAAGAGTTTGAGCGGATTAGCCGTTGCGATGAAGAACGGCTTGAGCTCCTTGTTCAGCTTCATGACGTTGATGACGAGCGGCCAGAAACGTGTGCTGGCCCCCGGATCGTATGCGTCATGGCGGGCGATGGAATTATAGGCGTAGGGGATGACGGCACGTGCGCGATGGTTGAGCGCGAACATGTTATGGGAACGCATCTCTTCTTCGGTCGGATAGCGAGTGTCGCTATAGGGCTGGCCTGTGCGCGGGCATTGGTAGATGCCCCAGTTGAAAATCTGCGGCAGCCACCAGATACCGATGCGCGAACTCTCTTCGGAGGCACGGAAGCAGTTGCGGATTGGCAACATGGATTGCGTCGTTTCGTTGCGGACAGGATAGGAGTCAGCCAAGAAGACATCGCCCGTCGGCGCGAAGAAGACGTAGTTGCGTGTGCGGTCGCTGAGCGTATAGACGGGATGGAACGGATCCAGTTCGTTGATGAGGAAACGCATCTTGCGGAGCATCGGCATGTCGCTCAGCGGATTTTCATCGGAGATATACCAGCCGAGCAGGGCGGGGTGGTCTTTCAGGCCGTTGACGACCACGCGGATGATTTCATACATCCCTTCTACGCCTTCAAAGCGTTTGACTTCGCCATGGTGGCCATAAACGTCCAACATGCAGAAAATCAGTTTGATGCCGCTCTTGTGGAGGATGTCCATACTGCGGCGGATGTCCGCGATGGACGAGTTGCCGTCCTGTTTATCGGGCAGCCGGAAGCGGAATGAACGGTAGGGGAGCACGCAGTTGACGCCCATGGATGTCATTCGCTCAATATCAGGCGGCATCATGTTGACGTTTTCCCAGAACATGCCGAGCGGGAAGAACGGTTTGCCGTCGATGAAGGCACGACCGGATTCGTCCAATGTGACGGCTCCTTCGGGCGGCGTGGCGGTCGTGAACTGGAACGGATATTCGTCTTGCGTGACGATTTTCTTGCTCCGCATGTCACCGAGCATGAATTTGATTTTCGTGATGCCTTCCGGAAGCTGTCCGAACTTGAAATAGGAGAAACCATTGGCAATCGGTGCGACGAATTCGCGTTTGTCCGGAAGTTGCGCGAACAGGAGGAAATCTTTTTCTTCGTCATCAGCATTCAGGAGGGCGGTACGCATCTTGACCAAGCCATCTTTGTCAAGCTTAAGCATCTTGGGCAGAATAGGATAGATGACATTTTCCTGCTTACCGACCAATTCGATGGAAATGTTGTCCCACTGGCATGCGTCACAGCTGTATTCCTTCAGGAAAAGCACGAGGGCGGCTCCTGCGCCTTCCATCGTGAAGTTGCCTTCCAACGTCGTCCAGTCGCATTCGCCTTTCACGACATGGGCAGAATAATAATGGCAACTGAGATACTGGTTCTTTTCGTCGTTGAAATCGAATCCGACGATTGGAACTTCGCGGTCCGCAAGTGGTTGGCCGTTTTTCATCTTGATGCCTGAAAGCTTGACAGACGCCCTAAATTTATAAACGCTTCCTGCTTTCATATTGGGAATGCGAAGATGGCTGAACACGTATTTTTCGCCTGGGCCGCGCTTCAGCATGAGGCCGCCGTTGCCGTTTTCGCCGAAGCCCCAGCCGCATTGGTAGCCTTTCGCGAGTACAAAATCGGGCGGCAGGCCTTTTTCAAAATCAAGCGAAAGGATCGTGCCTTTTGTGCCTTCTTCCTTTTGATATGGCGCGAAATCCGCCAGTTTCTGACCGATCAGCATGGTGCTGCATAACGATGTGATAACCAGGAGTCTATTCATTCTTCTCATCCTTTTTTCCTTTGTCTTTTTATGGTGATTGTCTTGTTGATTTTATAACCAGAAATCAGTGCCTTTAGGCTTGCGGCCCAATGGCTTGTCATTCTTTTCATTGAGTTTGGACAGTGCCTTTTGAAGAGGGCAGTCCGATGGAGCGTCATGACCGTTACGATATGCAGATAGCAGAGCCAGCGATTCATGGGCCAGTTCGCGTCGCACGTCATGGCGCTTTCCCGCGACGCGCGGAATATAACGTCGGTCGTAGTCCGTCGTGTTATGGCGCATCCAGGCGATGACGGCTGCGCGGGCTCGTTCTTCGATGGGAATGCGTTTCGTGCGGGCGACCGTTCCGCTTCCGATTGGCGTTGTGAACGCCGTCACCGCTTTGGCGAATTGCACGGCCAAATCATGCCATCGTTCATGGAAGGCGAGAAAGTCGAGAACGGCGGCTTCGAAATCCTCCTGATATTCTTCCTGTTGTTTTTCACGTCGTTTACGGCTGCTCTCCAACTTCTTTTGATATTCAGGCGTATCATGTTCGATTTCAATCTGTTCAAGAATGCCGTCGGCCAAGCCAGACGGGACGCAAAGCCCCACGCCGAATTCTTTACGGCCGAATTTTCGCATGACGACCCAGTAATCTGGAGCGGACGCTTTCAGGCGTCGAGTCAAGGCTGTATTGCCAGAAGGCACGAACTCCCAGCCTGGCGGCATATCCACGAAATGCCCGTCCTTCGAGTATTTCGTGGAGCCATTTACGGCATAGACGATGGTCTCCTCTTTGTTCATTTGCGTGTATGACTGACTGATTGCTCTTTTTTGACAATACCTTTTTAATATAATGGAAATCCCATCGATGCAAGCGAGCCGCTGTTTTTCCTTTCAGGAACTTGAAGACGGCTTGAAGACATGTATTTTACATTGAAATCGTTTAATGTTGTATCCACTCAAACCATAGGTTATCATGATGATGGACAGACGGGATTTTATCAAACTGATGGCGGCTACGACGGCGGTCGCGGCTGATGGAAGCAAACTTTTCGCTGATGATGCGCAGAAAAAACAGGAGGACAAGATGAAAGTTCCGGAACGCAACCGCAGACCGTACAGCGACGTGGATTGGGAGCATTCCTTCCAGATTCATACGACATCCCATGGTCATTGCACCAGTCAGGGGATGATGGATGGCTATCTCAAACGTGGATTCGGGCTTCTGACGCTTTCCAACTATTATCCGTCGGCACCGTACTGCCCCGCCAGCAAGATGACGGTCAACTACTACCGCGTGCATCATGATTTTCCCGTGATGTTCAAGGGTGTTCGCACGAACGGGCCGTTTGACTGGAACAAAATCGTCGAACCATGGATAGGTGAAGTGGAGGAGAAATACCGTGCTGCGTTTCCGTTCAAGGAAGGCGGGCCGATGTTCAAGCCATTGCCGGAAGGCATCTTGGAGGCTCCGAACGCGGAGCATCACGGCTTCGTTGGCAGTCCGACGCATTTATGCGCTCCAGGCTCCGCCTTTGCTTCCGGAACGTTTGATGCGCGCAATTTCTACAAGTCCATGAGCCATGGATACCATTTCGGTTCAGGCGAACCATGGCGTCTCGCCATCGACCGTATGATCGAGGGACTAATCTATCCAGACGGCGGCGGTGTCACCATCAATCATCCGGCATGGAGCCGTCTGAAGTACGACCACATGATGGAGATGCTGGACCACGATCCGCGCGTTTTGGGCATCGAAGTCTATAATCAAGGTTGTGTCAAAAGTGAGATGTATCCGTGGAGCAAAGCCTATTGCGAAGACTACTGGGACTATGCGTTAGGCCTTGGACGCCAGTGCTTTGGCTTCTTTGTTCCAGACTGGAGCGTTACGGAAGGGACAAATGTTCTCATTGTGAAGGAGAAGACCGTCCATGAATGCCTGAAGGCATACCGTCAGGGCAACTGGTTTGGAGCGATTAAAGGTCGTGGCATTTTGAATTTCACGGCTATCCGTTTCGATGGCGAGACGTTGCTGGCCATGACTGACAAAAAGGCGCGTTTCCAAGTCATTTCCAAGCAGGGCGTGGTGTCGGAAACGGAAACAGACAAATTGGAATTCAAAGTCGCCAAGGAAGACTACGGCAAACATATCTATCTGCGCATCAAGGCGTTCGCAACGGATGACAGCGGTGAGATCATCTACTCGCAGCCGTTCATGCTGGATTGATTATGAACCACGAATGGACACGAATGAACACGAATGTTCATGATGAGTCCACTGAATACACGGAAGAAACGGAAAGCCTCGCAGACGTCGGCCAAAGTTCTTAAGAGTTTGCTGACAATATGTGATCTTGCTCAAGGAGGAATCAGAAAGGCCTCCGTCTGCTCGGCGGTTCGTCACGCTTCGCGCAAGCGGAAACAACGTCACGCGGAAGCTTGAAGTCCATGGTCTGTTGGCTCTGTGGTTTGAAAGCGCTTCGCGCGGGGAATGCTTCTCGAAAAACAAGAAAATGAACAATTGATATGATGAAAACGACTGTATTATGCATAATATCCATGTGCGCGGCGGCTTGCGCGGAACTGTGGCAGCCGGCGTCTCCAAAACTGATTGAATTTTCATGGAATTCGCCTGATACAAAGTATTTGCGCGAACATGTCCATGAGATGGAGGCGCATACGCCATACCATGGTTTGGGCATCCATGTGATTGCGAAACCGATGTGGGAGGGCAAGCAGATCACGTGTCGCCACAGCACCATTTTTTCTCCGATTCCATGGAAAAAGGAATGGTTCGCGCAGGCTATTGATGATTTAAAACACACTGAATTCAAGCAGTTTACAGACAATTTCATCCGCACGGGAGTCTGTCCGGGCAACGTCTCGTTGTTTTCAGACAGCGATTGGCAGGCTGTCTGCAACAATTTCCGCATCATGTCTGAAATTGCCAAGGAATGCGGCATGAAAGGATTGGCGTTCGATCCCGAAGTCTATGGTGAGCAACTGTTTCTGCATAAAGACTCGTGGGGCCATACGTTGGAGGAATCCAGACGACAGGCCAGACTACGTGGACGGCAGTTCGCGGATGCCATTTTCGGGCCATTTCCCGATATGACTTTTTTCTGCTTTTTCTGGCACAGTCATACCCAATTTTCATTTTACAGAGTAAAGAGCGATGATTATCATGACACGTTCATCTATTTCATGAACGGCGTCTATGATAACCTGCCGCCGACCGTCATCATCATCGACGGCAATGAGACCAACGGTTACCACGCCGCTGACGGAAAAGACTTCCAAGCGATGGCCAATCAAGTCTTTCACACCTATTTGGCCGCCGTGGATGAAGCGAACATCGTCAAAGCGAAGACACAGACGCATTTGGCGCCGGCCTTCTATCTGGATCCGTATTTCATCAAAAGCGACAGCCATTGGGCGAAGAAACTGGATTGGGAAGGGCATCCCGACCGCAAGCTGTATTTCCTTGAAAACATGAAACATGCGATGAAAGTCACGGACAAATACATCTGGACTTGGGGTGAGAAAGGCTCATGGTGGCGGGACGAGCCAGAGAATCTCCGTTCGTGGGAAAGCCGTGCGCCTGGCGTCACCGAAGGCTTGCGGTGGGTTTTTAATCCGGAAGCATATGCCGCGAATGCACAGGCAAGACTGACAGGCAATGAACCTAACTTGTTGAAAAATCCAGACTTTGAAGATTTGACGGGATATGACGCGACGGCGGCGAAACCGAGCGTGCCCCATTGGGCATTTTGGCAATCCGCCTTGTCGCGTGGAACGTATGGCTTGGATCGCGGGGCTGGTTCCGCACATGGCGCTTTCTTCGCCAATGTCCTCAACGCGTGCTACTTGCAGACGTATCCAGTCGTTTTCGGCGAAACATACGTGTTCAGTGCAAAAATTTGGCGGGAGAATCCAGATGAGACGGCGACGCTCAGATTCCGCTGGCAGGATGCGGACAAAAGATGGTGCTGTGAGGATGAGGACAGAAGCGTGGAGGCGGGAAAGCCTGATGCGGACGGATGGTGTACGGCGAGCGTCTGTGTCACCGTGCCTGCGGGCGTGAGTTTCACGGCTGTCCTGCTCGGCGGAACGAATGTGAAAGGCAAGATGATTTTCGACGATGCGAAGCTGGTAAAATGCCCGTAAGAAAAACGGTGTCGAACGAAATAAGGTCGCATACATGAAGGAAGAACTAATGAGAATAATCGGATTTGGCAAGACGGAAGAAAAAGCGCCCGTTAATGATGAAAATACTCAATCTCAGGCACTTGCTGTATTGATTGATGCCGATAACATTAGTCCTGCTTCCGTGGCGGATATATTCAAGACAGTCCGTGGGCTGGGGGAGCCGATTGTCAGACGTGCTTACGGGATGGTCAGTTGCTTTTCCAGTACGGATGGATGGGCGGCGGTGCTACGGGAAAACGGAATTGTCGCCTGTCCGCAAGTCAGCAATGTGACCCATAAGAATGCGGCTGATATTGCTCTCGTTATCGATGCGATGGCTCTTCTTTATAAAGGTCCATGCAAGGGATTTTGCATTGTGTCGAGCGACAGTGATTTTACAGGGCTTGCCGCGAAAATCCGCGAGGAAGGCAAAACCGTATATGGTTTTGGCGACAGCAAGGCACCGGCGAGTTTTCGGTCGGCATGTACGAAATTTTTTGAAATTCAATTGCCTAAGAAGCCTGTTGCACCGCCGCCTGCACCGAAAACGAAAAAGCCGACCGCTTGCCCAAGATGCGGCGGCGAATTGAGCGAAGGCAAGACAAAATCGAATCAAACATGCAGGATGTGCAAGGCATGCGGTGGCATGACCATCAAATTGTCATCTTTGAAAACAGTCTTTGCGGAGGAAGGATTGAAAGCGCTTTTGGAAAAAGCGAAGCAACATGAGCAGGCGGGCTGTATCTGTCCAGATTGTGGATCGTCCATGAGTCTTTTGAAAGTATCAACAGGCAAGCGGCATATCGAAATCGATGTATGCGGCAACTGCCAGGCGTTATGGTATGACAAAGATGAATTGGAGGCACTTGTTCCGACGGATGGTTTGCTGCAACCGACCGTTTCTGCCGGCAAGGCGTATCGGCGGGATATGGTTTTAACTTTGACGGCAGATTTGCGGAGTGGAAGATTGAAAGCAATAAATATCGAAGCATTGAATGTTTTGATGAAGAATACTTATCATATTCCAACTCCTGATATCAGTCCAATTATTGGAAGTCTTCAAGCTTTGAAGGTGATAAAAGTTGAAAAAAAGTCAGGATATCTGGAAGTGTGTAATGCAACCAATGGACTGAAATAATCGTTGAAGAAATAACGTGTTTGTCTCGTTATGATGCATGATTTCAACGGATAATAAACGGAAAACGTCGCAATGGACAGACGGGAGTTTATCAAATGGATGGCCGCCACGGCAGTTGTCGCTGAAAGAGGCGGCGTGTTTGCGCAAGACGCAGGAATGAAGCAGAAGGAAAGTAGCATGTCGCAATGGATTTGGCTGTCGCCATTTGTGTATCCGCAACATCAGCATTGTCGTAAGGATACATATAGTTCACCCAAAGTGACGGATGGGCCGGGCTTTGCCGTCGTGCAGTTCAAAAAGATCATTAAGTGCGGTAAGTCTGTGGAATCCATTCATTTCCGAGCCAGTGGCGACACGCGTTTTCGGATCATTCTGAACGGTGAACGGTTGTGGACGGGGCCCGCCGAGCCTGGTAGCGATTGGATCCAACCGTCAACGCCGCCGCAGTATTTTGCTGATGAATTTATATGGAAAGCGACGGATGGCAAGAAGCCTGCCGTTTTAGAGTTTTTGGCGGAAGTGCGATTGGGGCCGATGCGCGGCAATGAAATGTCCAGAGGGCAGGGCGGTTTCCGCATGGAGGCGGATGTCCAACTGGCTGATGGAAAGCATCTTGTCGTCAATACAGGACCGGAATGGCAGTGTCGTCTGTTGTCTGGCTGGCAGAATGGTTCGACGTTTGATGCACGTATTTCTGCGATTGAATGGACATCTGCAGTTGTTGTGGAAGATATTTGGCATGAAACAGTTGCGCCAATTCCTGTGCGGGATGAATGGAATGTGCAGCCGTTGGAAGGAGGGGAACTGACGGTACAAGGCGGCGCGACGGGCGAAAGCCATGCAACATTCGACCGAATCTATGCGGCGTATCTGGTCATGGAAGCGGACGCGCCATGTGAAATAACCGCCCGAATGTATGAACAGAATCCGCATGCGCTCCACGCCACGGAGAAGGCGATTTTGACGGGCGGCGATGGCGGTTCATATTTTTGCAGTTTGGCTCTTCAAAGTATCGGCGGTGTCATATGGAATGTTCGTAGTCTTGATGCTGCAAGAGCCGTCCATGCAAAACTTTCCATCATCGCCACTTGCTATCCGGTGAGACAAGAGGGAAGTTTTCATTCCAGTGACACAGGTTTGGACGCTGTCTATGATGTATGCAAGTGGACATTGCAGATATGCCGTCAAACCATGCATTTGGACAGTCCGAAACATCAGGAGCCACTCGCTTGTACAGGCGATTATTACATTGAGGCGATGATGACGGCGGGAACGTTTGGCGACATGCGGTTGGCCGCTCTGGATGTCGTCCGTACAGCGCATGTTCTGCAACTCAGTGATGGACGGCTCTTCCATACGACGTATTCGTTGATATGGGTGCACATGATGTGGGAGGTTTATCAATTGACAGGTGACAAGGAGCTGCTGAAGCAATGTCTGCCTGCTTTGGACAAGCTTCTGGGGCGTTTCCGTTCGTATATCGGTGAGAATGGCTTGGTCGATAATCCGCCAGACTACATGTTTGTCGATTGGCTTGTCGTGAGCGGCCAGTCCATGCATCATCCACCCAAGTCATTGGGGCAGACGGTGTTAAACTGCTTCTATCACGGAGCGTTGCTGGATGCGGCTCGCATTTATGCGGAATGTGGCAAAACAGCGGTTGCGCAGGCGTGCAACGAACAAGTAACGACATTGCAAAAAGCTTGTCGTGCATTGCTTTATGATCCTGATAAACAGCTTTTCTTCGATGGACTGCCTGGAACGGAACCGGCCAAAGGCCATTGGTTGCCCGCCAATACGCAGGAACGTCATTTCTCACGTCATGCCAATACGTTAGCAGTGCTATGCGGCGTTGTGACGGGAGAGAAAGCCGCCAATCTTCTGGAACGGATGCTTGACAGCGACATGCAGGAAGTCCAACCGTATTTCATGCATTATGTATTGGAGGCGATTGAGCTTTGTGGATTGTTTGAAAAGCGTGGTTTGGACATTCTTCGTAAATGGATTCCGTTGGCGAAAGAATGTCCGCGCGGGCTCAAGGAAGGATGGTTTGCACCGCAGGCGGATTACGGTTTCGATTATTCTCATGCATGGGGCGGAACGCCCGCCTGGCAACTTCCCGCTAGATTGCTTGGTTTCAAGATGATAGAGCCTGGCTTCGCCAAAATATCGCTTTCGCCGCGTCTTTGCGGATTAGATTGGTTCGACATCTCCATGCCGACGCCGAAAGGCATGCTCCGTTGCCGTCTGGAAAAGGGTAAAACGCCACAGGTGGAATTGCCAGAAGGTTTGAATTGCGTAATGAGATAAAAGCCAAAATACAGCTTGCCAGTCTGCGGCGGTGGATTATATTTTTATCAAAAATCTTCATATTCACAATCATGATAGGAGTCAGCCATGTCCTTTTTCCAAACTCATAAATCGATGCTTTTGAATGTCTGTGTTGTCGTATCTTGCTTGACGACAGGATGTACCGCCATAGAAGAGACCGTGCGCGGCTCTGTCATCATGGCGAAGGAGAAGATGGGCATGACGCCTACGACGACGGTTGCCGCCGCACCCGCGCCAGCGGCCGCGCAAAGCGCGGAAGCCATGCTGGATGCGGAAATTGAAACGCCGAAATTCACGAAAGTGTGGCATGGCATGGATGAACTGGTCACGGACTATGAAGACGTTCTTTCCGGCGAAGACAAGTCGTGGTTTGGCCGTCGTACAAAGAGTCTCACAAATTCCGCGCTGAAATTGATCGCTAGCAAGGCGGGCATGGAGAGCTATGAAAAGATTCAGGACCTTCAGAAGAAAATCGGTGACAAGACAAAGGAAAAGAACGACTTGCAGGCGGGGCGGCTTGGTTATCCTGTCAGTTCATCGAATCCTTTCGCGATGACGCGTGAAAAATGCGACAAGAAAATTCAGGAGCTTCAAAATGATGTAAAGGAATGCGAACTGGAGATCAATCGTCAAAGCAAACTGCTGTTGGCGGATTTGAATCGCCATGGGCAGGTCATGGATGAAAAGCATTTGAAATACTTGCTGAACGCGGCCGGCGGCGACGATGTCATGCAGATGATGAATCTGGCCATCATCTTGAAGCAGGTCCAGTATGCCATCGGCAAGCAGATCAAGGCGGATCCGCAATTCAATGGTGCACAATTGCAACGCTATGTCGGCATCCAGTTGGTGTTGCTGCTGGCCTATCAGCAGGCTCATACCATCGGTTTGGAAAATATCAACAACAAATATCTGCCGCGTCTGTCGGACATCCAGAAGAAAGCGGAGGCCAACCGTCAGGAAGCGTTGGCGTTGCGCAACAATTCGCAGGAAGGCGCGAATTATCTGGAGCAGAATCTGAAGCTTAGCGAAAACACGATTACGATTGCGGGGCAGTATCGTGTCGCGTTGCAGGAAATGGCGAAGAGCCTGGAGGCTTCCCGCGCAAAGGTTGACCGTAATGTCGCCGTGACCCGTAATACCTTCAAGACGGTCACGACGGGAGCCAGTCTGCTGAAACTCATCCAGGAGAGTTCGCAGGACTATTCCGAACTTATCAGCTTCAATCCGCCACTGTTGGAGACCATCTATTCCGACCAGATGATGGAGGCATTCCAGCAGGTGTCTGCACAATTGAAGAATTGATGGGTTGCACGGTAAGAATTAGGCTTCTAGAAGTCTAGAATTCTAGATTTCTAGAAGCCATCTTTGTTTTATGTGATTCCAGTGGCGTTTCCGTCAACGGCGAGGGACGCATGCGCCACTTTCACAAATACAAATAGTCGTTCAAGACAGGTTGTAAGCCGCCGTCTTGCATGTCTTTGTACATTGTTTTGATGCTACGACCGTCTTGGATTTCGAACTGCTCGTCGCCTGTGTCCTTTTCTTCCGAGCCTGTGTATTTCGCCTCATGGTCGCCGATGCCCGTGGAGACGCCGGCCGAAATCTTTGTCGCGCAGATTTTTGCGATGCCGTTGCGGAAGGAAGCGGATTCACGGCTGGAGACCGTGATGCCGACGAACGGCAGGAAAATCCGATAAGCGCAGAGAATCTGGCAAAGTTCGCGTTCGCCGACGTCGCGTGGGTTGATGCGGCCATTGTTGACGATTGGGCGGAGGCGCGGACAACTGAGGCTGAGCTCCGCATGCGGATATTTACGGTTGATGAGATAGACGTGGAATGCGGATGCAAAAGCGTCTTTATGCCAATCACTTAGACCAAGCAAGGCGGAGAAGCCTGCGCCGCGCATACCGCCCATCAAGGCGCGTTCCTGCGCATCGAAACGATATGGCCAGACGCGTTTGTGGCCGAGCAGATGGAGCTGTTCGTATTTGACGCGATCGTATGTCTCCTGAAAAACCGTGACGTAGTCGCAGCCACATTCGTGGAGGTAACGGTATTCATCGACGTTCAGCGGATAGATTTCCACGCCGATGTTGCGGAAATATTTGCGGGCTGTCTTGACGGCGTCGCCGATGTAGGGGACGTCGGATTGCAGGCGGCTTTCTCCCGTGAGGATAAGGACTTCCTCCATGCCGGAGTCGGCGATGACCTTCATCTCATGTTCGATTTCGGCGGGATTCAGCTTGCGTCGCGCGATGTTGTTGTAGCAATTGAAACCGCAATAGACGCAGTAATTTTGGCAGTAGTTGGCGATATACAACGGCGTAAAGAGATAGACGGTATTGCCGAAGTGGCGTTGTGTCTCCAGTTCGGCGCGGCGGGCCATCTTCTCCAAAAACGGCGCGGCGGCAGGGGAGAGGAGGGCTTGGAAGTCGGTGACGGTGCAACGGTCGCTGGCGAGGGCGCGGCGGACGTCTGCTTCCGTGTAAGCTTCAGGCTGATACGCGTCCATTGCGGCGATGACGCGGTCTTTGATGTCTGATTCAAGAACTTGCTGTCCAGGAAGATACGCCATGATATCCGTTCGGCTGGACGGATCATTTTCAAGACGGTGTTTCCGTTCGAGAGCGGCTGGCGGCAGTTGATCGCTGTCGATGAAATAGATTTGATTTTCTTCGTTCATGATGACGTGCCTTTAGTGGAGGAAGCCTGTGAGCGGATCAGACGCGGAAGCACCGCGTGGCAACGTGCGGCCAAGGCCTGCGATATAGGCGGTACGGCCTGCCTCAATGGCGCTTTTGAAGGCGGCGGCCATGGCGGGAACGTCTCCTGCGGTGGCGATGGCGGTGTTGGCCATGATGGCGGCGGCGCCCATCTCCATGGCTTCGCAGGCCTGAGACGGCTTGCCGATGCCTGCATCGACGATGATCGGCAGGTCGATTTCATCGATGAGAATCTGGATGAAGGCGCGTGTTTCGAGGCCACGGTTGGAGCCGATCGGAGCGGCCAACGGCATGACGGCGGCCGCTCCAACTTCCTGCAGACGGCGGGCGGCATAGAGGTCGGGGTACATGTAGGGAAGTACGATAAAGCCTTCTTTGACAAGTATTTCCGTGGCTTTGATGGTTTCTTCGTTGTCGGGAAGCAAGTATTTGGAATCACGCATGATTTCGATTTTGACGAAATCGCCGCAGCCCATGGCACGGGCCAGACGGGCGATACGCGCGGCTTCGTCCGCATTACGGGCTCCCGACGTGTTCGGCAATAGCGTCACACCTTTCGGAATGTAGTCGAGCACGCTTTCGGACTGTTTTGTGTTGGCGCGGCGGACAGCCAACGTGATGATTTCAGCGCCGCCTTGTTCGACGGCCGCTTTGATTAGCTTGAGGTCGTATTTGCCTGAACCGAGAATGAAACGGCTGTGGAATTCATGTCCACCGAGAACGAATGTGTCTTGCATGGTTGTAATCTCCTATTGTAGAATGAGTTGGATAACTTGATTGGCCTGATGGCCTGCGCAGACGGCGACGCGTGGTGCCATGAGGCCCGTCATGCCGCCGGCCTCCGTCTGGCCGTCGCCGCAGACGTAGAGACGTCGCATCGGATGCGTTGTGCGGATATCGTTGGCGTCGCCATAACCTGCCATGCCGACGCCTGATACGACAATCGTCTGTGGGCATTCTGCCAGTAGTGTGCGAACCAGCATGGCCTTGTTTTCAGGGCGGTCGAACGCTTCGCAGACGATGGGCCATTCTCTGAATAAAGCGGCGGCGTTCTGCGGCGTGACGGTTTCACAGACGGTTTCGATGTCCAGATACGGATTGATGTCGGCGAGAATGTCACGGATGGCATCTGTCTTGAATCGCCCAAGATGCGGAATACCATACATTTGGCGATTGAGATTGGTGACATCGACTTTGTCGAAATCAACCAGTTTCAAATGGCCGATTCCGCTTCGTGCGAGCATGACGGAGATATTTGAACCAAGCCCGCCAAGCCCAGCGACGGCGACGCGGGCAGCCTGTAGCTTCGCCTTGATTTCTGGCGCGAAGCGTTCATCAAACGCGCGATCGAGTGTCTGTTTGTCGATCATGGTCAGCCCCCTTGGACGAACCGCACGATTTCCAGCGAATCGCCGTCTTTGAGAATGGTTTTCTCAAATTGTTCGGGCGGAACAATTTCCAAATTGAGTTCGACGGCGACGCGTTTGGCGTCAAGCCCAGTCTCTTTTAAATAAACCGCAAGGCTTTTACCTGCGGCATCGACCTTTTCTCCGTTGATTGTCAGCATGATTTACCCCTAAAAAGCGCAAAAGCCGCCACGAAAGAAATCATACCCGTGGTGGTATGCCCCTTCGCAACGGCTTTTCGTTGGTCAATTCAGATTTTATGATGATGCAAATAATATACATGGTTGTTCTATTTTGTCCATTCTGGCAAGTGAATGATTTGCGATTTATCAAAAAGACGTCATAGTATAAAAGAGGGAGGCATGGCATCCGTTGAATAGTATCTTGATTTCAATAAAAATAATCGACAAGGAATATTATGAAGAAGACAATCGTTCCGGATTTCATTTTCGGCCAGAATCTCGAACATACGCGGGCTTGCGTTTATGGCGGGCTTAGCGCGCAACTTTTGTCCAATCGCAAGTTCGCCGGCAAACCCTCGGGCGATGGTGTCGCGGCCGATTGGATCGCCAGCGCTGGCGATGTGTTTTTTGAACTGTTGCAGTATGGCTATACGCACCATGCAGTCCGCAATGGCATGTTTCGGCAGAATGAAGTCAATAGCCAATTCATTATGAATCTTTCGAAGCAGTATGCTGGAATCTTCCAAGTAAACTGCCATTTGAAAGGCAAATGCGGCTACACGTTACGCATCGTGGCACGGACGGAAAATGGCGAACCGACCGGCCTCCGTCTTCTTGTCGAAAACTTGGATCAAAGCTACAAAAAGGATTTCAAGATTGACGGGAAGGATTGGCTGAAATTGGAACTGAAATTCAAAGTGAAGACCGAAAGTGATTTCCAAGTCGGAATTCTTGTGGAGCCAGGCCATTCTGCCGTCATCGGCGTGGCGTCGTTGCTGCCGGACAACCATTTTCATGGCATGCGGCGGGATGTGGTCGAACGGTTGAAGGAAATTGGCACGTCCGTCATCCGCTGGCCAGGCGGCAATTTCGCAGGCGAATATCGTTGGCGCGACGGATTGCTGGATCGTGATGAAAGAGCTCCGTTGCAGTCGTTTATGGAATTTGAAACGCAGACTTATACGCATGGCTATGACAACAATGAAATCGGTACGGACGAAGTGATTGCGCTCTGCCGAGAAATCGGCGCCCAACCGTTCTTCACGATCAATCCCGTGTGGGATTCGCCGGAAGAGACCGCCGCATGGGTCGAATATTGCAATGGCGACAAGAAAACGCCCATGGGTAAAATCCGTGCGGAACGTGGCTTCAAGGAGCCGTTTGGCGTCAAATTGTGGTCGTTGGGCAATGAAATGGGTTACGGCCACATGGAAGGGCCGCATACGCCGCAGGACTATGTGGAATTGGCGCGCCGCCATGCGAAAGCCATGCTGAAAGTGGATTCCAGCCTGCAGTTGGTTTCATCCGGGCCATATCCGCAGGCGGAATGGACGAAAGGCGCGGCGATCCCGCTGGAGGATGTCGCGCAAATCAGTTCATTGCACCATTATATGCAGCCGGGCGTGATGGACATGACGTCGCCTGAACGCACAAAAGCCGTTGTCCAGCGGGTGGTCGGTTTGGCGGAGGGATTGTTCCGTCTGGCGGAAAATTTCAGCGGGCAGTTGCCGAAATCACATCGTATCTCCTTCGACGAGTGGAACGTATGGTATTCGTGGTTCCGTGAGACGGGCACGAGCGGTGGCATGTTGGCGTTGCGCGTCCTGCATGGTTTCATGAAGCATTGGCAGGACTGGCGGCTTGCCGTCGTGTGCTTTTTCCAGCCCGTCAATGAAGGGGCCATCGACGTGCCAATCGTATGTGATGCGTATCTGACCGCCATGGGGCAGGCGATGTCATTGGCCGCGCATCACAAAGGCAACAGCGTCGAATCATTGGAAGGCCTTCCGGATGAGTCATTTGTGTCAAAACGCGCGGATGGACGTTTTGTGGTCACTGTTGCAAACACGGACATGGAGAACAGTCTGAAATGGACACTGCCGGACAATTTGTCCATCGTGAAGGAGGAAAGCGTCATTCTAAAGCCAGAATCCTTCCTGCCGCGTTCATTGTTTGAATCCAAAGCCATAAGAACCAAGCAGAGCGTGACGTTGCCGCCGTTCAGCATGGCGCTGATTGTGTTGGAAAGTAAATAATAGGTATCGCGGGCCGTGATATGAGACTGAAACTGATTGCATGCAAGGCATTGTACAGGGAACTGGCGTACGTGACGGCTTTTTCGGAGAACATCGTTGACGTGACATGGGTGCGGCAAGGCCTGCATGAACGGCCCGAACAACTCCGCGAGGCGTTGCAGAAGGAAATCGATGCCGTGGAATCGGGAACGGACCGCCATACCAACAGAATCTGCTCAAGAGGCGAAGGAAGCGGCGTCGCGGATGATTTCGACGCGATTCTGCTCGGATATGGCCTTTGCTCCAACGCGACGACGGGCATTTCGGCGAAGCATCATCGGCTGGTCATCCCGAAGGCCCACGACTGCATCACGTTCTTCTTGGGCAGCAAAGAGTTGTATGCATCGTATTTCCAGTCGATCCCCGGATGTTATTGGTTCACGGCTAGTTGGATTGAAAACACGAACATGCCCGGCGAGGACAGTTGGAAGCGGATGACGCAGATGTTCAAAGAGAAAGGATACGACGACGAGACGATCGAGTATCTTCTGACGGAGTCCGGCGGCCTGAACAACTACAGCAACATCGGCTACATCCGCATGCCGTTTCTCGACAGGCCTTTATATCGTCAAATCTCCATGGACGCCGCCAAGTTCTTCGGCTGGAACTTCCACGAAATCGAAGGGAAACTGGATCTGCTGGAGCGTTTCATCGCAGGAGACTGGGACGAAAAGGATTTTCTCGTTTTGGAGCCAGGCGAAACGGCCGCGCAGTCGTATGATGAGGACATCATCAAAGTGGTGAAATAGAAAGCTGGCAAGAGATGCCATCATGGAAGCGGTGCAGAGTGTGGAGGGGGAACATGCCTCTTGTTATCATGCGCGGACACGCCATTGACCGAATGGCATGCGGTGTGGCGGCGGCATCTCGCTGTCGATATCCATAAGCCATGAGCCATCGGCCATAAGCGCCGCCAAAGGCGGCATGATGGCGTCCCCCCGTTGGGGAGGAAGTCCCATCGGCGTCCCGCCGTTGATGGCCATGAGCCATGAGCCATCGGCCATAAGCGCCGCTACAGGCGGCTTGAGGGTCAGGCGGGCCGCACCGCGCCACCCCCACGCCGCCATGGGCGGCGTACTCGCCCGAAGGGCGACACATCGTCGCGAAGCGACATCGCACGGAGTGCGAAACAATCGTAACCCCACCCAAGCGCCCGGAGTGGCGCGCAGAGTGGGGCAAGATGTCCCCTCTCCCATAGCGCGCGGAGCGCGTCACAGAAAACAGTCGGCAAGTAATCAAATTATATATGGTCAATACAGTTAAGTTGTTGTTGCAATACATTACTTTTAGACACAAACAAAATTATCGTATTTCTCTCATATGTCATCTATTTCTATTTGAGTATTTTCAATAATCTTCCATCTTGGATTCCGTGAGTCTGAATCTTTCATGTTTCGCTGTTTGGACAGAGGAATCCATCGGAAATTTTTACCATGTAGTTTTAAGTTTTTATATAAAATTGCTGCTTGTTTTTGTTCATCCAGAATTACATCCATGATAAAACCAAGACGCTGGAATGCAGTTGTAGAACAGAAATCATAGAGATACTTATCAACTTTTGCAAAATTCGTGCATTCAAGGAGTTCCGCCAATACAGTCGCCGCTCTGGACAGGTAGCCAATATACTGTGAATACTGCACAAGGTCAACAGCGGTAAGTTCTGGACAGGAAAATGAAATCATGCTTGTTTCGCTGTTGCGTTGTACTAAAAGTTGAGAGGGGATTTCTTGGCGGTAGTTCCAAAATATGATTGGATTCTTGTTTTCGGAGGTATTCATTGCGGGAAGCGTTGTGCAGACACAAAAGCGCTGAGGTGCTTGATGGGCGGCACCATGGAGTTCGCCTGCGCTCAGCAGGCTTATGTAATATGGCTTTCTGAGATAGGCCATCAGTTGATCAATATAGTAATATGGAGGAATGATTTCCCAATCCTTGTAGCGGGGGGGAAGCCGGACATAGAAGCCTTTGTGGACGGATGTAATCTCCCGACGTCCCGACAGACGAAACAGTTCGTTTTGAAGGACTCCGCTTGACATGGACGGAAAGGCGGATTGCACCTCCTTGACGGAGAAGGTGCATTGCCCTTCTGTTTCGCGTTCTCTTATCCAATTTAAAATAGACATTTTTATGGCAATCCTCATCTAAAAACATGATGTTCGCTATAAAAATGTAAGATAATGTTGATTTTTTATAATTCAAGAAAAATATGAAAAAAAATAATTATATTTCAAAGAAACAAATCCAAAGATTGGAAAGGCTATTGATTTTTAGAAAATCTGGTTATCTATTTTCTTGACCTGCCGTTTCTCCATGCTATATTGACTGTTATGATACTGTTATGATT
>JAFZAB010000085.1 GCA_017548425.1 Victivallales bacterium | reverse complement strand
TTCGGTATTCCGTATGCGACCCGGATCGCGCGCGAAATCAAACAGCGCATCCTGCAAACGACCGCCCTGACCGCGTCCGCCGGCGTGTCATACAACATGTTTCTGGCGAAGATCGTCGCCGTCTCCATCGCGGACTCCCTACTTGACCGCCGCGGTAAACTGGCCACGGAACACGCCGACTTGCTTGCCTACGCGCATTCGGAATACCATGCACTCGGCCGAAAGATCGGTACGTTCGGCTTCTCCGTCAGAAAGCATAGATGATCGATGAAAGGCCGTGCTCCAACGCGGCAGAAATGTAAAAAACTCTTTTTTACTATATAAACGCCGTTGAAAATTGGCATTTTGCAGTTGAAACGTTAATTTTCCATACTAGATTTAAAAAGATTCCGTTCCCAGAAACAAAAGTAACACAAAACAAGGAGTTTTCACCATGGCATTGAGAGTAGGTGTTGTCGGTTGCCGAGGCATTGGTACCACCCATGCAACAGCCCACAAGAACGACGAGCTGGCCGAACTCGTGGCCGTCTGCGACGTCGTCAAATCACGTGCGGACGAACTGGCCGCCAAACTGCAGGTCAAGGCGTACTACTGCCTGGACGACATGCTCGCCAACGAACAGCTCGACATCGTCGATGTCTGCACGGGCGGTCCTGAAAACGGCGGTTGGCACGGCATTCCCGTCATGCAGGCCCTCTCGGCCGGCAAGCATGTCCTCTGCGAAAAGCCAATCTCCAACGACGTTGAAGAGGCCCGCCAGATGGTCGCCCTCGCCGCCAAGAACAACCTGTATCTCGGCGTCAATCTGAACCACTATTTCACGCAGCCTGCGGACGACGCCAAGAAACTGATCGCCGAAGACAAGATCGGCGAAATCATCTACCTGCACCTCCGCATGGGCTTCCCCGGCTCCGAATGGGCCTATGCCCGCACGGCCGGCGCCAACATGGAAGGCTACCCCTACTTCCACGTCAAAGCGTTCCTCGCCCATCCGTTCTCCATCATGCGCTACTTCGGCGGCAACGTCGCCCAGATTCAGTCCTTCATGAGCAAGCCGTCCTACCGCATCAAGACGGCTGATCCGATGGTCTCCGTCAACTCCATCCACCTCAAGTTCGAAAATGGCGCCATCGGCTACATGTTCTCCTCCCGCGGCGACACCACGAACTACTACGGCGGCTGGTGGTCCATCGAAGTCGGCGGCACGAAAGGCACGTTCGCCATTGAAAACTGCGTCGAAAAACTCATCTATCAGCCCGCACAGGGCAATCCGGACTACACCGCCGGACAGGGCCTCGGCAAGGCTCCCGAAGCCATCATCACCGACTACGGCGTTTCCGATTTCGGCACGACCTTCCCGCGCCGTATCCATTGCTTCCTCGAAGACGTCACAAACGGCGTTCCGAAGAACAAGCTCCGCGCCTCCGGCCGTGACGCTCTCGCCACGCTGGAATACACGTTCGCGGCCATCGACTCCTTCGAGCATGGCGGCATCCTCGTGAATCCGCATCCGCTGCCGTTCGTCAAGCCCGATCCCAACAACCAGTAACAACCTTCCGGCATCCCTGCAAAATCATCGCAGGGATGCCATTAAATTATTATAACAAAAGGACATACGATTATGAAAATTGGTGTCAACTCTGTTCTCTTCGGCGCGTTCGACATGGACACCGCCTTCAAATGGACGAAAGTCTGCGGCTATGACGCAATCGAAATCTCCGCCATCGGCGGCATGAGCGAACATCTTGTTCTCGACAGCCATTGGCGCAAATGCTGCACGGCCATCAAGAAACTCATCAAAGAATACGATCTTCCCGTGCAGGCCATGGAACAGCCCAGCCAAGATCCGAAAATCATGAAAATGGCCTTCCAGGCCGCCGCCGAAATCGGCTGCCCCGTCGTCAACTGCGGCCCGGGCGGAAAGATGGGAGACGAAGCCACCTTCCAGCAGTCCGTTGACAGCCTCGGCAAGCTTGCCGATCTCGCCGCCAAATACGGCGTGACGCTCTGCGCGAAAGCCCACGTCGGCGCCGCCATCTGGAACACGCCCACCACGCTCAAACTGCTCGAAGCGGTCAATCATCCGAACTTCGGCCTGGACATGGATCCTTCCCATATCTATCGCGCCAATGAAAATCCTGTTGACGCCATCGCGGCCGTCATCTCCCGCATCAAACATGTCCACATCCGTGACTGCAAAGGCCGTCAGCAAGGCCCCGGCGAGCCCTGCAACCAGGCCAATGGTCGCGGCGACATCGATCTGCTCGGCTACATCCGCGTCCTCCGCAAATACAACTACGACGGCCCGATCGATCTCGAAGTCATCGGCACGAAGGGCAAAGGCTACGAACTGCCCGCATGTGTCGCCATCGCGGCTGAAACGAAGGGCCATCTGACAGCCTGCCTGCAGGCCGTCGGCGAACGCTAAGCCACTGCGCGAGAGCGTAGAACAGCATCGGCATCCATGAAGAAATCGCCTCTTGCCAACACAGGATTTGCAGGCTTCATCGGGACGCAGTTTCTCGGGGCGTTCAATGACAACATCTTCAAGATGCTCGTCATTTGCGCTGCCGCGGCAGTCCTGACGCCGGAGGCCAAGCGGGACTACATCCCGCTCGCCTCCGCCCTCTTCATCCTGCCATATCTGCTGTTCTCCGCCTTCGCAGGCTATCTGGCGGACCGCTTCTCGAAGCGGTCCGTGATGATCGCCACCAAGGCCGCCGAAATCATCATCATGGCGACCGGCCTCATCCTTTTCCATTTCAACGCCATCTACACGCTTCTTGCAGTTCTCTTCTGCATGGGCGCCCAAAGCGCCTTCTTCAGTCCCGCCAAATATGGTTTCCTGCCGGAAACGCTTCCGCCGGAAAACCTTTCAAGCGGCAACGGCGCAACGCAGCTCTTTACATTTCTCGCCATCATCCTCGGCGGATGGGCGGGCAGCCAATTGGCGGACACCTACAAGGCGTCCTTCCAGACAGCCGCCCTCTTTCCCGTGGCCATTGCCGTGCTCGGTTTCGCCGTCAGTTTTCTCATCACCCGCACAAAGCCTGGCTCGCCAAACGCAAAACCGACCTTCGATCCTGTCTCACCGCATGTGCGCACGTTCGCCGAAATGCGCCAAAACAAAGCCCTCCTCTTCTGTCTTCTCGGCAACACGTACTTCTGGTTTCTGGGAGCCCTCTTCCAGGCCAACATCCCCTTCATCGTGCAGGATGATCTCAAGCAAGGCGATCAGATGATCGGTTATCTGCAAGGCGCCGTCGCCCTCGGCATCGGCATTGGTTCCGCCGCCGCGGGATTCCTCTCCAGAGGAAAAATCGCCTTCCATTTCGTGCTGCCCGCAGGCCTGCTACTTGCCATATGCGCCCTCGCGTTCGGACTCACGAGTTCGCATGTCATTCCCGTTCTCGCCATCACCGCCGCTCTCGGCGTGACTGGCGGCTTCTACCAACTGCCACTCAGCACGGGAATCCAGCAGTACAGCCCAGAAGACAAACGCGGCGCCTATCTCGCCGCTGGCAATGCTCTCGACTGCATCTCCATGCTTCTGGCCTCCGCCCTCCATTGGCTTCTTCTGAAGCCGCTCAAACTCTCGCCGGGCGCCGTCATCGTCGTCCTCGGAGTCATCACCCTTGGCGTTGTCGCCGCCCTTAAGGCATTCATGCCACGCGACTTGAAATCAGTGAAAACAGCAGATTAACACCATGGCCCAAGTCACTCTCGAACATGTTGGAAAAATCTATCCGGGCGACGTCCGTGCCGTAAAGGATTTCAATCTCACCATTGAAGATGGCGAGTTCATCGTCATGGTCGGACCTTCCGGTTGCGGCAAATCCACCACGCTCCGCATGGTCGCAGGACTGGAGGAAATTTCCGAAGGTACGATCAAAATTGGCGGCCGCGTCGTGAACGATGTTCTTCCGAAAGACCGCAACATCGCCATGGTCTTCCAAAATTACGCTCTTTATCCAGACAAGACCGTCTATGAGAACATGGCCTTCTGCCTCCGCATGCGGAAATACCAGCCAGCAGAGGAAAAGCAACGCAAAGGACCCTTCGCGCCGTTGATCAACTGGTGGCAGAACCGCCGTGAGAAAAATGCGGAGATCGACCGCCGTGTTCGCGAAGCGGCGGACATTCTCGGCATACAGGATTTACTGAACCGCAGGCCAAAAGCCTTGTCAGGCGGACAGCGGCAGCGCGTCGCCGTCGGCCGTTGCATCGTCCGCAATCCCGCCGTGTTTCTCTTCGACGAACCGCTTTCCAATTTGGACGCGAAGATGCGCGTCCAAATGCGCACGGAAATTTCCCGTCTCCATAACAAGTTGCGCACCACGATGATATATGTCACGCACGACCAGACGGAAGCCATGACGATGGGCGACCGCATCGTCGTCATGAAAGATGGTGTCATCCAACAGGTCGCCACGCCGTCCGAACTCTATGACAATCCGAACAACATCTTCGTCGCGGGATTCATCGGCACGCCGCCCATGAATTTCTTCGACGTCGAAATACAGGACAACAACGGCGAACTGACCATCAAATCGGACGCTTTCACGCTGAAAGTCCCGCAGAATTGGATGGACGCCGTCGCGCCGCATGTCGGTCGCCGACTCACCTTCGGGCTTCGCCCCGAACACGTCGGTTCGCCATCCGCAGAGGCGCAGTTGCATCCGCAGACCATCGCCGCAGACATCGAAGTCGTCGAACCGATGGGTTCCGAGACATACCTTTATATGAAAGTCGGTGACGCAGGCTTCATCGCCCGCGTCGATCCGCACCGCGCATGCTCCGTTGGCGACAAGATCGATCTTGCCGTCATGATGGACAAGGCGCATTTGTTCAATCCGGAAACAACGGAACGAATCATTTGATTCAAGCCTTAACGTAATGCAACAACCACATTAAAAGAGGAAACAATCATGACCATCATTCCAGTCGCCCTCGAAATGTACTCCGTCCGCAAGGAGTTCACGGAAAATCCTCTCGCCACCATGAAAGCCATCAAGGCCATGGGCTACGACGGCGTCGAATTCGCCGGCCCGCCGCAGTTCTGCGCGGAATTCTACGCCGGCCTCCTGAAGGAAACGGGTCTCGTCTGCTGCGGTTGGCACACCCCGTGGGACAGCGTGCAGGATGATAAAATCGACGCGACCATCAAGCTGAATCAAGCCGTCGGCAATCCCAACGTCATGATCCCCGGCGTTCCCGCCAAGACCGCTGACGAATGGCTCGCGACCGCCAAGAAGTTCAACGAAATCGCCAACAAGCTCGCCCTCTACGGCATGCGCACTGGCTACCACAACCACACCGCCGAATTCGCCGCCGTTGACGGCAAGACGCCGTGGGACATCTTCATGGGCAATACGGACAAACGCGTCGTCATGCAGCTTGACACAGGCAACGGCCTCGCCGGCGGTTGCGACATCATGGGCACCCTGAACAAATATCCGGGCCGCTGCCAGACCATCCATCTGAAGCCCTACACGAAGGATCCCGCGAAAGGCTTCAAGCCCATCATCGGTCAGGACGACTGCCCGTGGAAGGAAATCTTCGAATTCTGCCAGACGAAGGGCAACACGGAATGGTATGTTATCGAATACGAATGCCCCGAAATTCCCGCTCTTGAAGCTGTCAAGATGTGCCTTGACGCCACACGCGGAATGCTTGGTTACTAAGCATTTATAGCGTTTTACAAGCAAAACAGCCAGACTGATTTTTCGCAGTCTGGCTGTTTTGTTTTTGCAGAATCAAAGATTGTTTTTAGCGGAAGCATTCTTCCCGCGCCAACGCGACATACGGCAAATCACGGAACTCTTCTCCAACGTCCAAACCGTAGCCGACGACCCATCTGTCGTTCACTTCAAATCCTTTGAAATCAACTTTGAAATGCTTCCGAAGTTCCAAAACTTCCGGCGACGGCGATTCCAATTTCTTCTCCAAAAACACACAGGTCTTCACGGATTTCGCCTTCAGTTCGGTCAAGAAATGGTCTTTCAGAGCAGACAACGTAAAGCCTTGGTCCAGAATATCATCGACCAATAGGATCGAACAGCCTTCGACGTTGTCGCACGTCATTCCGCTGATTTTCACCTTCCGCGTCTTCTCGCCCGTGCCCTTCATGCCGGACTGATATGTGCTCGCCCGCACAAAATCAAGATGCAAGCCGCGCATGCCGACCGTCCGCAATTCGCGAATCAAATCGGACACGAAGATGCTCGCGCCTTTCAGTACGCCCATCAGACAAACGCACGTCTCGCCCGCATACGCATCCTTTATCTCCTGCGCAAGCGATTCGATTCGCGCATGAATCGCATCACTGTCAATCAAAACGCCCTGCAAACGATCATCGTCAATGATATGTTCTTTCTTGTTGGCCATGGCTGTTCTCAATTTTTGCCGCTCTCCATACCTTAAGATAATATCTCATATTCACAGGGCAAATCTCTTGACAACCTCTTCTTGACGATTAAACTTTATTTCATACGATTTTTCTTTCAATTCCACATTCATCATCATCAATACCGCCATGGCAGAACTCCTCACAGAAGATTTTCTCTATCCCGCCTCCTACGATCAGACGCAGCAGCCCGCCCGCGGACTCGCCGCCAAAAATCCCAACCGCCCGCTGCTTGTCATCCTCCATCCATGGAGTTGGGGCTATCGCCATCAGAACTCCCCCGCCGTCGAACAATGGTGCATTGAAAATGATTGGAATCTCGTCCATCCGCACTTCCGCGGCCCGTCGTGGGAACCGCTCTCCTGTGGCCATGACGCCGCTGTGCAGGATATCGTCGATGTCGTGAAATATGTCCAAGCGACATGGAATGCCGATGCCACAAACACTTTCTGCACAGGAAGTTCCGGCGGCGGATACCATACCATGCTGTTGACGGGACGTCATCCGGAACTTTGGAAAGGAACGTCCGCATGGTGCGGCATTTCCGACATCAAGGCGTGGCATGCGGAAAGCAGACTCCGCAAATACGGCTACAACAATCACATCGAAACAGTTTGCGGCGGCGATCCGCAAATCGACGCCGCGGCGGAAGCATCCGCCGTCCACCGCTCTGCCCTCACGTATCTCCAGCCGAACAATCCAGTTCCGAGCATCGAAATCGCCGCAGGCATTCATGACGGACATGCAGGCTCCGTGCCTATCTCTCAGTCACTCAACGCTTTCAATGCTCTTGTCCTGCCAGAGGCCCGCATTGCGCAAAACGACATCGACATGATGACGGAATTTGAAAAAGTCCCCGCACATCTTCCCGAACCGTTCATGGATCCGGACTTTGGCCCCAAGACAATCCATTTCCGCAAACAGTCCGACAACGTCCGCGTGACGATTTTCGAAGGCGGCCATGAAATGGTGCAATCAGCGGTTATCGCCTGGTTGAAACGGATGACGGAATAATAGCTGAAAAATAGATAAAAAATTCCAGAAATTAAGAACAGGTGAGTAATTTCTAAACATGAAAGGGGAAAGCATTCCAATTGGAATGCTTTCCCCTATTTCCATATAAAGTTTCTCAAGAATATATTATAAGAATTTTCAATTATCTATGTCACAAAATTAGCTTTCCATGATCACTTTTCTCAGATATCTTTCCAATGTACTACGATTGTGACATAAAGCGCGTAACTCAGAATTTTCCTCCATATATTTTATCAACTTATCAGGCAGAATAGGGTAATCCAATTTTAAGCCTTGCAGTGAAACAAAATATTGACGGCTGTAGTCCGTAAGCCTTCCTTTTATAATTTCCTTTATCCTGTCTTCCGAAGGACTAGACATAAAAAGCTCATCTGTATCAATACGTCTTTCTGATCTTGAAATATCACCTACATCAATACGTCTTTCCAGCCTAAAAATACTTCTAGAAATCTCATCAATTTTATTGAGTAAAACATCGTCTATTGTTCCCTTTTTCTTTTCAACATGAGCGACTTCAAATTCTCCAAAATTTTTCAGAAATGATGTATTATTGGAACCAGTCGTCTTAGTGGCATTGACTGTAGCAAGTATTTTTCCCTTCAACTGATTCTTAAACTCAAGAATATCAAAATATCTCAAATCTCTAGGATATGTCAAATGCTCAATAAGTGAAGTGTCAAAAGAGTAATCTGTTTTATCATCAATTATAATAATAGCAGGTTTGTCAAACGCCAAACGCATAC
>JAFZAB010000084.1 GCA_017548425.1 Victivallales bacterium | reverse complement strand
TCACGTCCAGCTCCCAGACGACGTCGTTGCAGATCTTCTTATACAACCTCCTTATGCCCGGAATCTTCGCGATGGCCTCGGTGTTCCGCAGCTGCATCGAGCCTTCGACCACGGCGTAGCCGCTCTTCCGCAGGATGAAGTTGACCGCGTCCTTCGCCACCGCTTCGTTCGCCATGAGGAGCTTGGAGGCGGCGTCCATACCGCTCATGTTATGTCTGCTCATTAATATATCTCCTTTATGGAATGCTTCAAGTCCTTTTTTATTTTTCGGATTACTATAACATGTCTAAAAGGAAATTCAAGCCATATTAATGAATTTTTATTGAGTGTCAAATCGAGTCATAAGAAGTCATAATAAATCATATTATGACTATTTCATACCAAAATACCTAAAAGTCATCGTGATTACCAAAGAATCATAGAAAGTCATAAAAAATGAATATAATTGTAAAAAATCAGAGACTCTTGATATTCTGAGTCTCTGGAGCCGATGGGTTGTGCAACTCCGAAAGCGCGCATTTTACCCACGGATACATTCCTGCCACCTCTACGTGGTCCAGACAAAAAAAATCCCGCAAATCAATGATTTGCGGGAAAAAGTTGGCATCTCCAACCAGAGTCGAACTGGTGTTGACGGGATGAGAACCCGTTGTCCTAGGCCACTAGACGATGGAGACTCAATTTGTAATCGTCGTTACTTTACATCGCTTTTCATGATTTGCAAATTAATCAGACGATTTTGTCAGTTCGCCTTCAGCGAACGAGCGGTCTCGGCCATCTTCTTTGCGGCGTCCTCCGGCGTCATCGTGCCTGCGAACAGATTCTGCGTCGTGTTCGAATGTTCAACACCCAAACGGGCGGGCAGGAATTGGTCGTAATACGGCTGCAACGTATCTGCCTTGTCCAGAAGCTCCAACGCGAGGCGCGTCGGCGCAGGAAGCATTTCGTTCTGCTCCGCCGTCGTCTTCACAGCGGGAATACGGCCGATTTTGCACCAGTCGCCGACAACTTGCGCATCTGTCAGGGCTTCAAGGAGTTCCACCGCCAGTTGCGGCTCCTTGCAGGCGCTTGAAACGGCGAAACCGCAGTTGACACCGCCCAACACTGTCCGCAAATCGCCTTTTCCGCCCGCGACGGCAGGGAACGGAACAGGAATCATGTCCGCCATAAAGTCCGGATTCTCCTCCTTCACGCGAGCGACGATCCAACTGCCCGTCAGATACATGGCGGCCTTTCCGTTGATGAACGACGTCCGCGCCACGTCGTCCTCCAGACCGTTGAAGCCGATGGAGAACGCATTGGCGTCGATCAGCTGGCGGAGCATCTTACCGGCCGTCACAAACGCCACGTCGTCGAAAGCCGCGCCGTCCTTTCCGGCCGCCGCATCCAAAAACAGCTGCGTGCCACCACAACGATTTGCCAGATAACAGAAATAGAAGGCTCCAGGCCATTTTTTCATATTGCCCAACGCCAACGGCGTGACTTTCTTCGCGCGGAATGCCTCCGAAACGGCCAGAAGTTCCTCAAATGTTTTCGGATAGGCAAGGCCGTTTGCGTCGAACAATTTCTTGTTGCACCACAGCGTCACGGCGCTCAAATCAAGCGGAACGGAATATAAATCCCCTCCATTGCGGCAGATTGAGAGCGCGGAATCAATAAAACGCCCTTCCCAATCGTTACTTTTGGCGTACTCGTTCAAGCATAGCACCTTCCCTTGGCGGATGTATTCGGACGTCTGTCCGCCTGCGCCCCACGTGAAGAAAACGTCCGGCGAGTTGCCGCTCGCCATTTCGTTCGCCAGCTTGACCTTGTACGCGTCGTTTTCGAATGTCTGCATAATGACTTTCACACCCGGATGGGCCGCTTCGAAGCGTTTCACAGCGCCTTCAAGCACTTCCTTCGGGCCGGAATAGTTCATGATATGCCAGAACGTCAGCGTCTTCCCCCCTGCTTCCTCCTTCGCGGATGGAGCTTTTCCGCAGCCGCAGACGATCGATATCAAGACAATCAACACGATAAAATCACGAAAAAATTGGCACATTGAAATCTTGTCCTTATGTTATTAGGTTTACACATGATTCATGAATCAATGCCCTAATGTAAACCGATTTTCCATATTGGCAAAACAACAAGCCCTTCAACGACCATGAGAAGTCTTAAAAATATTCTCCTTTTCCTGCTGCTCGGCGTCATCGCCTTGCATGCACAGGACAAGCCAGCCGCCCCACAGCCGGCCAAGCCTGCTGAGCAACCGGCCAAGCCCGCCGCTCAGCCCGCTAAGCCTGCCGCTCAAACCGCCAAACCCGCCGCGCAACCGGCCAAACCCGCCGCGGAAGGATGGCATGAAAAGAGCGCGACTGCCCGCATCCGCTTCACCGCCTTCTCCAGACGCTCCCCCGTCATTTTCGTTCCCGTTCCAACGGAACTGGCTGACGCTAAGCATATTGCCGCAGTCGATGACCGCGGCGTTCGTCTGGAAGCCTTTCCGTTTTTCCAAGACGGCAAAATGATTGGCGCGGCCGTAAACGCCGCCAAATTGACAGCTCCCGGCGGACAGCCGCCGAACATCCGTCCGAACGCGTCCCTCTATCTTCTGCCAGAAGCTCCGCAAGAAAAAGCCGTCTGGACAGCGCCATCTGTCCGCGTCTCCCGCCATGGGCAGTCATTGACGACGCGCGCCTTCACGGCGGAGGAAATGCTTCGCCTCTACGCCAATCTGAAGCCGCGCAGAAACTATCTTCCGCCATTCGTTGTCAACGGTTACGGCGTGATTCCAGAAAGCAATCCAAGATGGCAAACACCGCCGGAAACGACATACGGCGTATCCGTCTTTATCTGGGAGGCGCTTTGGAACGTCGAAAAGCCGCAGGCCGTCCGCTTCGGCGGCGACCAGACACATGTCGCGTGGACGGTTCTTCTCGACGGCAAGCCAGTCGCCAACTGGCATGACAGAGAAAACGTCGAAATGCGAAAGGACGGCGGCAACTTTGGTGCCGCCGTGGAAGTCGCAGCTGGCCTTCACGCCCTGCAATTTCTTGTCGTTCAATGCCTTAACCAGCCCATTCCCAAACTGCTTGTGAAAGACGCGGCGGACAAGGAAGGCGTTGGGCAGCCGCCTGTTGGACTCTTCCCGATCCAACGGCCATTCCTCTTCGGCGTGGAAGTCAACGGCCATCCGGAAGCCTCCGTCATCGGCAACCTCTATCAAGACCAAGCCTATTATTTCCAGCAGACCAATCAAACTACGGTGACATATCGCTTGCCGCCGGACGGCAAGATGACCATCCTCCCATTTGGAACATCCTTCCAAGCGCCTGTCAATCAGAATCTTGCCATTTGCGCTCATGCGGATTATCCAACCGTCCAACTCAAAGCCGCTTCGGCAACTTATACGTTTCCGGGCTTCGCCCGCTGGACGCAAGGTCTGGGCGCCAACTTCCATGCGCATGTCGGTGATTTGACGCCGCTTGTGCGCCATGGCGATCCATTGAAAGGCGACATCCGCGTCCAATGGCCGGAATCCATCCCCCCAGACCTTCGCAAACTTTTGAAATTCAACATTCAGCAGGAAAAGTCTGACGGCAGCCGTTCCGCGCTGCCAACCGAATTGGCCGCCGACGCGGTGGAAGCATTCCCCTTCAGTCTGGCTGTTGCGGAAGATGCAACCGCCATCGTCTTCACGCCGGATTTTGCGGGCATCACACCCTTCCCGCCTGTCACCATCAAAATCCTCCGTTCAAAAAACGCGACTCTTAACATAACCGCGCAAGGGGCAGCTCTTTACGAAAACGGAAATTCTGACGCATGCCGCGTGACATTCGTCATGGAACCACTGCCGGACACGCCACAGGAAGCGGTCTCAACCGCCTATCCGGAATCCCTTTTCATTCTGGACGATTTCATCGCCACCGCCAACGCGCCGCAGGCCAATATCCTGCCGGAAATGCTTCTGACAGAATACTTTCAGCATACGCCGCTGACGCAAATCACCCACGCCGCCGTCCACTGCCCGCCTGGAACGGACGATTTCATCGCCATTCCCGCCAATCTTTCGACGATGATCGGCCTCAAGCCGAAAGCCGCTTTGCTAGCCATTGGCTACAAGCCACTTAAGGCGGGTCTCAATCCGCTGGACGCGACGGATCAAATTCTCTTCGCCGCACAGGCCTGCCGCGCCAACGGCATCCAGCCGATTTTCATGACGTTACCGCCGTTGCCCGAAATCGAAGCGGAAACATCCCGTCTTGCGGCGCTCTATCTGAAAGAACTCGCCTTGCGCACGAACACGCCGATCATCGATCTCTATGCGCAAGTCCTTATCGATCAAGTCAATACAGGCGAATGGCGTCTTGCCGACTCCATCGCCATACCGACATTGAACAACACTGGCCGCACATGGATCATCCAGAAGGCCGCGTCACGCCTCATGAAACTCTTCCAATAACACGCTTATCATCTCGTACCTTATATAATAGCCATGTCAAAAATCATCGACTTGACAACCCATAACGCTGACAAACCCTACGAGCCACGCGGCTTCCCGCAGGCCACGCTCACCGTCTGCAAATGGCAGAAGACGGCCCTATGGCTTCTCGTAATCGGGCTTGTCGTCTGGGCCATCGCGGACTGGCGTTCCGAAATCTTCATCATCAATCTTGTATTGACAATCTTCTATCTACTTTCAACGCTCTACCGCATGCTCATCATCGAGTTGGCTCTCCAGAAGCCGCGCGAAATCCAGTTGACGCCCGAAGAGCTCGCCACGCCGCCAAACGGCCGAGAGTGGCCGCGCTACATGGTCATCCTGCCCATGTATCATGAAGGCGACATCCTCCCGCATCTCGTCGATGGACTCTCCAAGCTCGACTATCCGAAAAACAGACTTGAAATCCGCCTCCTCATCGAAGAGGATGACGACGAAACCATGGGCGTCGCGAAATCGCTCAATCTCAAGCCGCCATTCGTCATCAAGCCTATTCCGAAATCCTATCCGCGCACGAAACCAAAGGCCTGCAACGTCGCCATCGAAGACGGCGACGCGGACTATCTTGTTATCTACGACGCGGAAGACAAGCCCGAACCAGACCAGTTGAAAAAGGCCGCCCACGCTTTCGCAAGATGCCCGAAGGAAGTCGCTTGCATCCAAGCCAAGCTTGGCTTCTACAATCCAGACCAGAATCTTCTGACGAAATGCTTCACGGCGGACTATGCGACATGGTTTGGCCTCTGCCTGCCGGGGCTTGACTGTTTGCAGGCTCCCATCCCGCTCGGCGGCACATCCAACCACTTCCGGCTGAATGTCTTGCGCAAAGTCGGCGGATGGGATGAATACAATGTGACGGAAGACTGCGATCTCGGTCTGCGGCTCTTCGCGGGCGGTTGGCGGACGCGCGTTCTCGAATCCTCCACATGGGAACAGGCCTGCCCGAATCTCCTCTTCTGGATCAAACAGCGCTCCCGTTGGGTGAAAGGTTACATTCAGACCTATCTCATTCATACACGCGACTTTATAGGCCTCCACAAGCGTTTCGGCTTCTGGAACAGCCTGCAGTTCCATCTGCTCATCGGCGGATCTTTCTTCAGCCAACTCATCAATCCGTTCTACTGGCTGATGACGTTGATCTGGCTTGTGTTCCGCCCCAGCGGTGTCGATGCCTTCTTCCCCGCGCCCATCTTCGTCATGGGCTCGTTCTGCCTGTTCATCGGCAATTTCATCTTCGCCTACACGGCCGCCATCGCCTGTGTCAAACGCGGCGCAGGCCATCTCGCCAAAATCGGCATTATCATGCCGTTCTACTGGCTGATGATTAGCATCGCCGCCTGGAAAGGCTTCCTGCAGCTCTTCACCAACCCACACCATTGGGAAAAGACAAAGCACTTCGCGACCAAATAACCATATCTCCGCACACCGCCGCGCAATAACCCATGCAATCACCCTCCACTGACAACCATAGCGAAACGGAAGTTCCTCCCGTCCTCACGCCTCCTTTCTTCTGGTATGCGTGTTTCATCATTCTCGCCATCGCCAGAATTCAGCTCGGCGGCGTTCCCTGTCTGCAACTCTCTATCCATCAAAGCATTGTCGATTCCATTCTGGCAGGCAACGACTGGGGGCGGCAGGCCTTGATCGGCAATCTGGACAATCCGTTCCTGCCGACTGTCGCATTGCTGACTGTCAACGTCATCTGCCGTGTATTCGGCGGCGATCCCGCCGTCCTCCTGTGCTCCATTTCACAGGCCATCATCATGGCGTTCTTCCTGCGCATGACGTTCGTCCGCCGCAAATGGCTTCTGGCCTTCTTCATGATTGTTTTGGTACCGATCGTCCCCTTCCTGCGAAATCTGCTGTTCACGTTGGATCCCAACTGGTTCTCTGCCGTCCCAGCCGTTGCCGCCGTTTATTATCTTATTCGTTGGCAAGAACTTAAGAACCTTAGAGATTTGATAATCGTGGCAGTTTTCATCGGCCTTCTCGCCTTCGCGGGGCCAGGCGCCATTCTGATTGCCTTCTGCTTTATCGCCGTCATGGCAGAGCAATACCGCCTCAAAAACCAAGGCACATGGCAAGACCATCGCGGCATCCGCACCATCCTCTGGGGCCCGCTTCTCTATTGCATCGCCATCTGGCTGCTTTGGAACTCGTTGATTTTCAATGACATCTTCTTCGGACTACGGGACGCGGCCCATCGCATGACCGTCAAAATCCTCCATCCCGTCATGCCATTCAACTGCCTGCTTTTCCTTCCGATGGCCGTGACGCTCGCCATTCTGTCCATCAACAGCAGTCACAAATGGACTGCCAGATGCCTACTGCCCGCCTGCTTCATCATCCCTGCCGTCGCCTTCATTTCCGCGCGTTTCGGCATCGGTCCGGCCGGACTTGGCCCACTGACGTTTGGGCTCTTCCTTTCCACTGTATCCATCGCATTCTTCGCCTACAATCCCACTAAACACACACGCATCGCCACCTATGTGGCAGCGGCATGTACCATCGTTGTCGCCTGTCTTTTCAGCGACCTAAAGCAAACCTATGAAGTTTCAGAAGATCCTGAAAAACAACAAGAAAAGGCTAGTTTGCCGACGGAAGCCGCAGACGCGCCGCAAGCCCAGGAATTGCTTGATTTCATCGACCGTTATTGGCCGGATTCCAGAATCATTCTCGTCGGTTCGCGGCTGCCCGCCATCTATCCGGATCCGGAAGCCAAACGGTTTGTCTCAAAGATTGATTTCAACGAAAAGGACTTCCTCGCCCAAGCCGAGACGGAACAGCTCCACATTCTCATTCCGCCACCGGATGGACGTTTCTATCCTATTCAGAATTCGATTCTTGCAGATATCCATAAAAACGGACGCGACTGGCTCTTCCTCGAAAAAGTCTTCCCGAACAACTGGCAGTTGTGGCGTTCTACCGTCCCGCCTAAAGGCGAATCCAAACTCATGCGGGACAAGACCGACAATTAACGACAAAAAGGCAAACCATGGCTCACTATACGTTGCGCTGCGTCGAATGCGGCCAAATCTACGACGATTCCGATAAAGGCTTCCTTCTGGACTGTCCTGAAAACCACGGCCCGTCCATGCTTCAAGCTGACTACTCCGTACCAGGCTTCGAGCCTGTCGAAACGGCGAAAGGCTTCTACCGCTACCAGCATTGGCTACCGATTCGCCGAACGTTCGCCCGCGCCCCGAAAACCGTTGTCTTCCAAAGCGATGCGTTTTGCGACAGGCTTGGTTTGGAAAACCTCTATTTCGCCTTCAACGGCTATTGGCCTGAACGCGAAGGCGGCATGCCGACCTGCTCCTTCAAAGAATTGGAAGCCGCTTCCGTTCTCGCGCGAATTCCCAAAGGCGAAGAACGGACAATCGTCGTCTCCTCCGCTGGCAACACGGGCCGCGCCTTTCTTGAGTATGCTTCGCAGTTCAAAATCAACACGATGGTCGTCGTGCCCGAATTCGCGCTTCCGCAAATGTGGACGACTGTTCCGAAGGCCGATTGCGTCAAATTGGTCGTCTTGAAAGACGCCGATTATTTCGATGCCATTCAACTCGCCAACCATATCTGCGAATTGGAACCGTTTTTCGCGGAAGGCGGCGCCAAAAATGTCGCCAGACGCGACGGCATGGGAACGGTCATTCTCGCCGCTGCGGAAGCCATGAAAACCATTCCGCATCACTATTTCCAAGCCGTCGGTTCTGGAACAGGCGCCATTGCCGCATGGGAAATGGCTTGGCGGCTGATGGCGGACGGCATTTACGGACAATGGCTTCCACGGCTCCATCTATCTCAGTCAGAATCATTTACCATCCTGGCAGATGCATGGGCCGCACAATCGCGTGACCTGCCCGAAATTCCGGAAGACGAAGCCCGCGCCGCCGCTCTCAAAGCGTATTCACCCGTTCTCAGCAACCGCAAGCCGTCATACAGTCTGACGGGCGGCCTCTTTGACGCCATGAGCGAATGCGCAGGACTTTTCTATGTTCCGACAGATGAACAAGCTAGAAAGGCTGGAGAACTTTTCCAAGAACTTGAAGGCATTGATTTGGACAAAGCCGCACAAGTCTGCCTCGCCTCGCTGTTCATCGCGAAGGAAAATGGCGCCCTCGGCGAAGATCATGCCATTCTTGTGAATCTCACTGGCGGCGGCGCGGAACGCGCCCATGCCGACGGCATCGTCATTCCCGCCACGCCCGATTATGTCTTCACAAAAGCGCAGGACAATTTAGACGATATCCGTAAAGTGCTCGGATTGTGATCAATCCGTTATCTCCATGATCAGCGGAGCGCCTGTCACGCGATCGACGTCGAACTGAAAATGCCGTCCGGCCACGTCGAAGCGGATCGGACGGCCCGAAGCCTGGCCGTCCGGATAGAAATAATACATGATGTTGTCTTCGTCGTCGTAGTTGTCGTCTTCCGGCTGCCAATCAATGCTTTTGGACAAATCATAGGAGGGCTTCGCCGAAATATAAAACGGCTCGACGCCGTCATCCTCTGCTTTCGACAACGCACTGTTCGCAGGCGGAACCCACGTCATCGCAAGATTTTGCTCCGACACTTCCACGAGAAACTGATTGTCCCCCGGCATCAATTTCAACGACAACGCCTTGCCCGTCGAACGTGCGCGCATGCCCGTCTCCGTCACCGCGCCGCGTATCGATGTCAGCGCATTCTCCACCGTCATCCGTTTGGATTCGCGGTTGATGCGTGGCACCGCGATGGTCGCCACAAGTCCGACGACCACCAGCAGCACGATGAGTTCTATCATCGTGAACCCGTGTCGATTCATTGTTTCCTTAATAATTGAACAATCGTTACTTACTGTTCGTCGCCCCAGCAGGACAGGTCTTTGTTGACACCGTCGCCGCCAGACGTCTTGTCCGCGCCGTAGCTCTGGATGTCAAAACCAAATGTGTCGCCCGTCAGCGTATAAACGAAATCCATGTCCCAACCGTCTTTCGGGAGGGATTTCATGTCCAGATACGGGCCGTCCCATTTTTCACTGCCGTTCGTCGTCAGAAGTTCTTCCAGACGATTCGGATAGTCGCCTACATCCATCTTGAAGTTACGGACCGCCGTCTTCAGCGTGGCGAGATTCGATTTCGTCGTCTCGACCTTCGCCTTCTCCAAGTTACCCATCAGTTTCGGCACGGCCAAAGCCGCGATCATACCGATGATCACGACCACGATCATGATTTCAATCAAGGTGAAGTTCTGTCTGCGATTGCGTTGCATTGTTTTCATGTTCTCTTGTCCTTATAGTGATTTATGGTTGATATCCAATATCTTACAAAGATTCATGCGCTCAGCCGGCGGCGCCCTGCATGTCCATAATCGCCATGAACATGATTGTCACGACGGAACCGACGCCCAAGCCCAAAAGCACGATGATCAACGGTTCGAACAGCGACAGCAACCGCTTGATGAGCGCCCGCATGTCTGCTTCATAACGATCCGCCACACGTTCCAACATCGTCTCGACGGAACCAGTCTCCTCGCCGACGGCGATCATTCGCAGCATCAATTGCGGAATGTACGGACTCTTGCTCAACGCCGTCGAAAGCTTCTGGCCTTGCCGAAGTTCACCGGACAGACCGACAATCGACTTGCTGATGGCCTGATTCTGCACGACGCGGTTCGCAATCGCCACCGTGTTCAACAGATGGACGCCGCTCCGCATCAAAATCGCCATCGTCCTGCAAAGACGGGAGATATTCGAATACAGAACGAGATTTTTCGCCATCGGAATCCGCAGCACGGTACGGTCGTAGATCTGGCGGATCTTGCCGTTTTCATCCCGCAACGCGTAAATGCAATAACCAATCACGCCCAAAACCACAAACACGATCCACCAGTAGGAGCGGAGGATGTTCGACATCGTCATCAGCAGATCCGTGGAGGACGACTTGATGCCCGCTCCCGCCAAAGCCGTCGCGAATTTCGGCACGATCACGCCCATCACGATGCTCAACAGGATGATACCCGTCGCGCAGATGAACGCAGGATAGATGGATGACGAAATGATAAACCCTTTCAGTTCTCGGCTTTCCAGCAGGAAGTTGCGCAATTCGCCCATGACCTGCGGCAAAGCGCCCGCCTCTTCGCCGGCCTCCACAATACCTGCGTACAACTGCGGAAATGCGCGGCCGCGTTCGCGAATCAAATCCGAAAGCTTGCGGCCTTCATGAAGGCCGCGGCGCAAATCCGTCACCGTCTGCTGCAAAACAGGATTTTCCTGCGCCTCGCCGACGATTCCCAATGCCTTTTCCAGCGGGATGTTCGCTTCCAGCAACGGAACCAGACGATCCGTGAATTCAACGACATCCAGCTTCGGTCCGAACAGCTTTCCACTGCTCTGCGCCGTCTTCGCGCCCTCCCCTAGAAACTCCAGAGGCATCAGGCCACGACGTTGTACACGACGGGTCGCATCCGTCTGCGAATCGCCTTCGATCAGCAGTTCGCTAATGCTTCCGGCGGCGTCACTTACTTTGAACTTGAATAATGGCATATCTCACTAAAACACTATTTTTCTTCTCGCTGTTCAGGCGATTTCTGCGCCATGTCCTTCCGAACCGACACGATCAGCGGACGGATCAACTCCGGAACGCCATCAATAATCACTTTGATTTCATACTTGCCGGGCAACGGAAAGCGAACGGCCTTCAGTTGGAACACTAAATCCACGACCTGAAACGGATTCTCGAACTTGAGCGTGCAGTCAAGCCCGAAGACAGGCCGTTCCAAATCCGGATGTTCGCACACAATCTGGCAGGGATAGGTACCCTGTCCGCCTGTTACGGATACCAATATATTCATCGACTGATGAATACACGGCAGCTTCGGGGCGTGTATCTGGCTGAACAGCCCGATCAGTGATTTCTTGCCTGTGGCGCTGTCCTCTATGATCGTGTCACAAAGAATCAACGCCAGACCCATGACTAATTCTGAATTGCTCATTTTTCTCACCTTTTCTCTAATAAACGCCACTCGGACCAGTTTATTGCCCGAACTTCCCAAAAAACTCTTATACCATTTAAATATAACGCCCATACTCAGATTTAAAATCATCAATGACAGGAAAAATGGCAAGCCACCATTATATTACGTCTAATTAGCCTTCAAACACTCAAAACGGTTGTGTCTTCATGTCCATACGTTCTGTCATCATCGGTTTTCTCGGCGTCATTGCGCTCTGCGGGTTCACGTTCTTCAACGACATGGTCATCCGCGGGACGTTCCTTGTCGGCAACTTCCTTCCCATCAGTATTTTAGGGACGGTTATTCTCTTTGTGCTCATCGGCAACCCGCTCCTGCGGCTCTTCGGCCAAAAGGCCCCGCTGACCGGCAAGGAGCTCGCCGTCATCGTCGGCATGATCCTCTTCGTCTGCTTCATTCCGGGGCGCGGCTTCATGCACCATTTCACGAACAATCTCATGTTCCCCCACCACTACAGCCGCACGAACACCGCATGGAAAGGCGAAGTGCCGAAGATTCCTTTCGGACGAATCGTCGAATGGCACAAGCTCACGGAACGCCTCGAAAAAGCGGATGCGTCCAATCCGGACGACGCTGTGGCGATTGTCAAATCGCATCTGTCGCAGGAAACGCTCGCTCTCATGCCCAAAGAAGGAGAAGATGCATCTGTCACCTTCCAAAACAAACTGCTGGAAGAACTTAACAATCTCATCGGAGACGGTGTTCTCACGCCAGTCATCCGCAACCATCCCATCCCCCTGCCGGAATACGCGGAGCATTGGCTCTCCCGTTCGGACGATTTGATGACGGACGAAGAGAAGCAAGGCGTCACTCGCGCCGTCATCGACGTCGCCTTCCCCGAATCCATCCGCCTCCGCAATCCGGGCGCCGTCCCGCTCGTACCGAACATCATGCTCGCCGAACCACGACTGAATTCCACGTCACTCGACGGCTTCATCAACGGCATCGGCGAAGGCGACAACACGATCTCCCTCACGAAAGACATCCCATGGATTGTCTGGATCCGTACCTTCCTCTTCTGGATTCCGCTGACCGTCATCGTCTGCCTCGCCGCCACGGGCCTCGCGCTCGTCGTCCATCGCCAATGGTCAACGCATGAACATCTTCCGTATCCGACGATTGAATTCACGCGGATGCTTCTTCCCGAACAAGGCAAAGTCATCAGCAACGTCTTCCGCAACAAGCTCTTCTGGCTTGGCCTGATTCCGATTCTCGTCATCCATCTCAACAACTGCGCATGCGTCTGGTGGCCGGAATATCTGATTCCTGTCCAGCTCCGCTATTATTTCTGGTCGTTCTTAAAACTGATGCCGACGTATCATCGTTCGGGCATCGGCAACTGGGATCTTTTCAATCCGAACATCATCTTCACCGCCATCGGCTTCGCGTATTTCCTGCCGAAAGACGTTTCCTTCTCCCTCGGCGCGTCGCCGTTCATTTTCGGATACATCACGGGAACACTCGCCAAATACGGCGTCGCGCTCGGCCCTGCCATGACACGCCCCACACTGAACTCCTTCTTCTACGCGGGCGGCTTCCTCGGCATGTTCTGCGTGCTTCTCTACACGGGGCGCCACTATTACATGTCCGTCGCGAAGCGCAGTTTCGGCATCAAGAGCGGCGACGCCGTGGAGCCGCACGCCATCTGGGGCTTCCGTGTCTTCCTGCTGGGCGTGATCGCATTTGTCTTGATCACCGTCCAGACAGGCCTCCAATGGCCGTTCGCGCTGCTTTACGGTCTCGGCCTGCTCATTCTGCTGACGGTTTGCAGCCGCCTCATGGCGGAAGCGGGTGTCTTCTTCCTCCATACCAACATCTTCCCATGCGCCATCCTGTGGGGCTTCTTCGGCGTGCAAGCCATTGGTCCGGAACAACTTCTAATCATGGGCATCCTCTCCTGCACGATGTTCGTCGATCCGCGTGAATGCTTCATGCCGTTCGCCGTCGAAAGCCTCTGCCTCAACGACCAGTTGAAGACGAAAATCGGAAAAATCGCCATGCTCGGCGTCATCGCCATCGTCATCGGCTTCGCCGTCGCGATTCCCGCGACGCTTTATTTCCAATACAAGGAAGGCGCCATCGCCGCCGGCGACGGCTGGTCATACGGCTCGCCGCCCACCATGGCCATCAATTCCAGCCTCTACATCCGCAGCACGATGCAGGCCCAAGGCGCTTTACCGCCCGTTGACAACCGTTCGCCTTGGCAGCGTTTCGCCGCCACAACGCCTGTCAAAGAGGCCATGCCGTCCTTTATCGCGACGTTTACGTTGGTCATTCTCTTCACCTTCCTCCGCCAGCGGCTCCCATGGTGGCCGCTCCATCCCGTCCTCTTCCTGACGATGGGAACATGGCAGAGCACCTTCCTAGCAGGCTCCTTTGTGTTGGGATGGATTATCAAACACATCGTCACAAAATACGGTGGCGGAAAGCTTTATCAAAAGCTGAAACCGACGATGGCAGGCCTTGTGGCAGGTGAATTCCTCGCGGGCGTCATCGCCATCATCATCAGTCTATCCTACTATTTCATCACGGGCGAACACCCAAAGAGCTTCTCCATCTACCGTTAAAAACCACCGATAAATTTGCTTTTTGCCGCCACTGACTTATTTTAATAAGGTAAAAAGTTCCAGTAGCTCAGTTGGATAGAGCGACTGCCTCCGGAGCAGTAGGTCGTGGGTTCGAATCCCGCCTGGAACGCCAGTTTAAAAGCCGCAACACGAAAGCGTTGCGGCTTTTTGCTTGTGCTGTATTCCATATCCGTTCGGTGATTTTTCCCAGTTCCGTTCGGTGATTTTTCCCAGTTCCGTTCGGTGATTTTTCCCAGTTCCGTTCGGTGATTTTTCCCAATTCCGTTCGGTGATTTTTCCCAATGAAGCGTCTCAAAGACGATTCGTCATTCAGTCGCCTTGTTTTTATCAAAAAAAAAATCAATGCCATAACGACAAAAAAAACACCTAACACATTGAAAAATGGGAAAACAACATTAATTTTCAATAAATTCATTGGTAAATGTGCCACTTTCTTCAATCCCAAATTAACAGTTTTCCATCACAATATCATCCCACCAACACGAGGTCGAAATGAAAAAGCAAAAACGGTTTACATTGATTGAGCTGCTGGTCGTCATCGCCATCATCGCGATTCTGGCCGCCATGCTGCTCCCCGCGCTCGCCAAGGCGCGTCTGAAGGCACAATCCATCAGCTGCACGAACAACTTGAAGCAAATCGGCACACGCTTCGCCCTGTACATGAGCGACAACGGCGGCCGCCTCGTCCCGAACTTCTTCCAGGCTTCCCCCGGATCCGCGACCGACATCACGACAGGCCTCCGCTGGTTCCACATCATCGCCGCAAGCGAGGCAGGCATCTCCCTTAGTGTCGATAACCGCGCCGCCATCGAAAAATCCATGGACAAGTCATGGCACTGCCCCCTGCAACAGAATTCATTCGCCTTCAACCGCAACCCCGGCCAGTGCAAAAACAACTACGTGGCCAACTGGTACAACAGCCGTTCCCAGTATAGTGCTCCGCCCGCGCCAAACGGCATGAGCATCCCGCGAATCGTCACATGGCTTCAGCACGGCCCGTCCGAACAGCTCATTATTCTAGACGGTAATTACTCCTATGGTGAAGATGCATCCTGGCAGGAACGCCGCAGTTTCGCTCCGTGCAACCGTTGCGGTCGTACCGCCACCAATCTCAACTACTGGTACGGCGTCGGAACGCATCATGACGCAAAAGCCAACGTCACATGGCTGGACGGACACAGCTCATCCATCCCCTGGTCCGCCTTCGGTGCCGACTGCTACACTACCCAATGCACACGGTGGTTTAACTTCAACGACGACGACAATTACGAATAGGCCGAACCGCCATCGCGTCGCCCATGGAAACATTTCATAACAACATGAGGTCCATCATGAAAAAACATTTAAAGTTTACATTGATCGAGCTGTTGGTCGTCGTCGCCATCATCGCCATTCTCGCTGCCATGCTGCTGCCCGCGCTGACGAAGGCCCAGCAGAAGGCCCATTCCATCGCCTGCACAAACAATCTGAAGCAGATCGGTCTCCGCTACATGATGTACGGAAGCGACTACAATGACCATCTCGTCCCCACCTTCTTCAAAGCCCAGCCCGGCAGCGGCACCGGCATCAACACAGGCCTCCGTTGGTTCCATATCCTGTCGTCTATGGACAGTGGCATCGAACTGGACACGGGCAACCGCGCCCAGCTTGAACGCGCCCTCGGCCTGAACAACTTCTGCCCCGCGCAGGAATTCACCTACGCCTACACCTCCAATTTCGGCCAATGCATGAACAACTATGTCGTCAACTGGTACACGAACCGCTCCCAGTGGAGCGACCGGCCGACGCCCGCAGGGACCTGCGAACCGCGCCGTTTCACGGAAATGAAAGACAGCCCCAGTGAACAATTGATGGTCTGCGACGGCAACTACGGTTATTCTCAAGATACAGCCGCCAAGGAACGCCGCAGCTTCGCCCCAGGCGTGGCCGCAGGACGGAGAGCATCCAGCCAGAACTTCTGGTATTGCGTCGGTACCCATCACAACCACACCGCCAACATGCTGTGGTTGGACGGCCATGTTGACCACAAGAAATGGGAAGCCTTCGGCGAAGACTACAATTCCCCCAACGCCGTCCATTGGTTCAAGTGGAACGACACGGACAAGAACGAATAATCCGTCAAAATGTCATCCTCAACGCCGGAAGCGTTATTCGCCTCCGGCGTTTTTTTATGCTTTGTCATGTTCAGCTAACGGCCTGTAATAAAAAAAATCAAGGGTTGTTTTTCCTGTCAACCAACATACATTATAATGTTTTGTCACAGAATAAAAAAACTAACCATCACCTTCAGGCAGGAATCATGAAAGACGGAAAATTGAAAGTCGCTTTGGCGGGACTTGGCTTCGGAAAGGCCTTCGTGCCAATTTGGTGCAAGCATCCGGATGTCTATGAAGTCGATATTATCGAGCCCGATGAAAAACGCATTGCCGAATTTCTAAATTATTGGAGTAAATACATTACTATCAACAAATGCTGGAAGTCTTTTGGAGAAACGTTAGAAGACAAAACCATTGACGCCGTCCATATTGTGACGCCTATCCCGTTGCACGCCAAACAGGCTGTCGCCGTGTTGAACGCAGGCAAACATTGCGCATCCACCGTGCCCATGGCGACATCGCTCGAAGACATCCAAGCCATCGTCGATGCGCAACGTAAGTCTGGCAAAAACTACATGATGATGGAAACGGCCGTCTATACATATCCCTTCCTGAAAATCAAACAGGATGTGAAAGACGGTTTGTTCGGCGGCATCCAGTTGTTGCGCGGATGCCATTATCAGGATATGGAAAACTGGCCGCCCTATTGGAAGGGATTGCCGCCCATGTGGTATGGAACACACGCCATTTCAACCTCTTTGGCGCTGACGGGCTGTCGTGCGTGCGAAGTGCATTGTTACGGTTCAGGCGTCATGCGGGAAGACCTCCAGACGCTCTATCACAATCCGTATCCCGCTGAAACGGCCATTTTCCGCCTCGAAAACCATCCTGCCGCATTGGAAGTGACGCGGACGCTCTTCCAGACTGCCCGCAGCTATTGCGAAGGCTTGTCCGTCTATGGTGAAAAACGCACCATAGACTGGAGTTACGGCGATGGTCCAGACTGCTATGAACTGTTGGACACCAGCAATCCAAAAGCTTTTGGCTATCCAACGTATAAAGAACCATTTAAGGCTCCTGACACAGGCTGGATGCTACCGAAGGAAATCGCCCCCTTCACCCGCTCTGGCAAATACGATGATTTGAATCCATCGACGACATTCGAAGTCTCCGGTGGCCACCATGGTTCCCATCCGCATCTCGTCCATGAATTCGCCCGCAGCATCATTGAAAATCGCCGTCCCGCCATCGACGCCTATACAGCCGCCGACTGGACAGCCGCCGGAATCTGCGCCCATGAATCAGCCATGCGAAATGGCGAATTGGTGAAAATTCCAGACTTCCGAAAGTAACGTGTTGATGTTTTTGATCACAACATTTCATCCATAATTCCTTCAGCAACAATGAAATTCAAATCATTTCTTCTTAGCCTTATCGCCCTGTCCATTGTTTTGTCCGCCGCAGAGCATCGTGTCCCGTTGAACGGAATCCACACGTATGACAACAGTCATGACTGGTTCAGAACACATGAAGAGACATTCAAGATGGAAGGTGATGCCGTTGATAATTTGTCTGAATTCTCCACATCGCTATGGTTCCGCGTGGCTAAATATCCTGTCCAAAACATGAAAGAGCATCGTGATATGGCGTCGCTCTTCAGCCGTGGTTGGAGTCAAGAACTACGTCTCTCTCAAACTGGCAAATTGATGAATTTCTATTGCCTGACCAATCATGAAGCATATTTTCCCGCCTCCCCCCACGTGTTTCTTGGCCATTGGACGCATGTGGTCACAACCTTCTCCGTTGCGCAGCAGAAAGTTGTGACTTACGTCGATGGCATCAAACAGGGCGATTACAAAGGTCCGCTCACCCCTGTGCGACAGCAGGCGAAAGGCTGCCATTTGACAGTCGGGCAGGCTCCCGACCACTGGAATCCGTTTGATGGCGACATCGCGGATTTGCGGTGGTTCGACCATGCGTTGACGGAAGCGGAGGCCAAAGAACTGTTCGCCAATCCGTTACCCGAAATCGCCAAGCAATTGGGAAAAGAAGAGGTCTTCCAAAAACTGCTGAAGATCTATCCTGTCGCCGCCCCGTTGGGCGACAAGATGATTCTTCCCGACCAGCAATTTGACAAAAAAACGGCGACCGTCAAAGAGTTGCATATCGTATTGGCTCCAGGCGAATACGAACCGGCCGCTCTCGCCTTGCATGCGCCAACAGACAATCTTCACGATCTGTATATCAGCGTGGCGAAAGATTTGAAAAACGCTTCCGGCAATGTGCTTTCCGCCTCCGCCATTGATCTTAAGTATGTGCAATGCTGGTATCAAGGTGGTACGGCTTGGGAGGGCATCAACGCCGATAACAATGTCGCCAAACTCGTGCCGGAATTGCTTGTCAACGATCCCAATCTGATCATCATCGATGCCATCACGGATAGCCAATATGTCAAACTGGGCGGATCCGATGGGCAGATTGCGCGAAACATCCATGTGCAAAAGCAAACTGGCGGCTCGCGTTGGAATCTTCACTTTCCAATCACCGACAACAACGACATTCGCGACGCGAAGACTCTCCAACCGTTAAGCATAAAGAAAGGCCAGACACGCGAACTGTTTGTCACCGTCCATGCTCCAGAAAACGCCAAGCCAGGTGATTATGTCGGCCAATTGAACTTCCGCATGGGTGGCCCGCTTTTGGCGTCGATTCCGCTGAAAGTCACCATCCTGCCGTTCAAACTTGCCACGCCACGTCAGGCCCATGATCATGCAAAGCCTTTTGTCGCATCGCTTTACTACACGAACGGAATGAATCCGAAAAACTCATCGGAACTAAATCCGATGAATCGTTCCGCAGATCAAATCGCCGCCGAATTGGCCAATCTCAAAGCACATGGCATCGACAATCCGTTCAACTACCAACTTCAAACGGCTCCGTTTGATTTGAAACTCCTCCGCAAGATGTTGCGAATGCGCAAAGAAGCAGGCCTTTCCAACCATCCCGCTTTTCTTTCTGGCCCCGAATCCAACATGGGAAAAGGCTACGATGATTCCGATGAAGCAATAGCGGATTTGCGGCAGAAAGTCCGCGACATCATGGCGGTCGTCAAGGAGGAATGCGGCCATTCCGACGTCTATTTCTACGGCGTCGATGAAGCGAGCAAAGAGAAAGTCGCCGCCCAGAAAAAACTGTGGGACGCCATCCATGAAGAAGGCGGAAAAGTCTTCACATCCGACTGCTCCATTCAATGCTTCGGCGCGGACATAGATGGTAAGATGCTCGATCTGTTGACGTTATGTCGAGACTCATCCCCCAAGTTCGCGGCCAAACGCCACGCCACAAACGGCCTGATTTTCAGCTACGGCAATCCGCAGGGTGGCGTGGAAAATCCGTTGATCTACCGCCGCAACTACGGCATCCGCCTCTGGAAACACAATTACGACGGGTTCGCAACTTATTGCTACTACGAAGCTTTCGGCCATCCATGGGATGACTTTGACAGTCAGCACTTCCGCGACCACAATCTTGTCTATCCAACCGCCGACGGCGTCATTGACACGCTTGCCTGGGAAGGTTTCCGCGAAGCGGTCGATGACATCCGTTACGCCTGTACGCTCGCGTTGGCCATCCAGTCCAATCCCGCACATCCGCAAGCCAAAGCCGCTAAAGCTTTTCTGGACAGTATCAACGGCGAAGAGCCCAATCTGGACGCCCTCCGCCGCGATATCATCAATTGGATTCTGAAACTACGGTAACGACGGCGTCTCGCCGTCGGGCGGTGTTGCGGCGGCGTCCTCGCCGTCGGGCGAAAGCGAGACGTCTCCGCTGCACCATGCGTAAGCACCACCTTCACGTCTCGCGTCTCGCGTCTCGCATCCAATCTCTTTTTGACGTGAGACATGAGACATGAGACGTGAAATCAACCGCTTTCGAAGAATGATTTTATCAAGTCCATAAAGTCATTTTGCATTTTCGCGGTGTTTTGTTTTGCATTTTTGCGGTGTTTTGTTTTGCATTTTCGCGGTTGGCGAAATTGAAGGAGCCTCCTCACGCCATGTACATTCTGATTTTGACTGCTCGTCAAACGGTGAAAATCAGTTGAATGGCGCTTGCAAAAGAATGCTGAAACCTTACGTTATCATGTTTTTGACTGCGTAGATTAATTTTCACCAAGGAGACCAAAACATGATGAAACCGATACTCTCAAGTGCGTTGCTGTTGATGACGCTTTCTGCAGGCGCGTTCACTGTCACGGATGCGGGTAAACCTGCGTCGGAAATAGTCATCGAAGCTGATGTGGCCGAACCGATTGTGACAGCCGCAAAAGAACTGCAGTACTGGGTGAAAGAAATATCCGGAGCGGAACTGCTGATTGTAAAAACGCCGTCAGAAGCCGTAAAGAACCATATCCGTTTGACATGTGCGCAAAATGTCATCGCGACTTTTCCAGATGTGACGGAAAAATTGGCGGGCAACGATGGATATGCGTTCAAACAGCGCGGCGACGATTTGTTCGTGCTTGGAAGTGTGCCGAAAGGCGTGCTGAACGGCGTCTATCAATTGCTTTTCAAAAATACGGACATCATCTGGGCACGGCCAAACGACGAATTCGGCACGTTGTTCACACCGAATCCGAATCTGGTCTTCAACGTGACGGATTTCATCGACACGCCGTATTTCTCCATGCGCGGTTGGCAGACGCGGTATGGCGCATCAGAGTATGAATTCATCTGGGCCGTGCGCAATCTTTCGAGCTGGACGTCATGGTCGCCTGGCCAGCGGAAAGAAAATGACGCCTACGGGATGATCAAGGAGATGTTTTTCGGTCACAACATCACAGGCATGTACATCACGGCGGATAAATACTACCAGTCGCATCCAGAATTCTTTCCCGAAATCAACGGGAAGCGGGTGGATTTCAACCATGCGAAACGCAGGCCGCAGTTGTGCTTCACGAACCAGGAGATGATCGAATGCTTCAAGAAAGAGTTCGAATACCACGTCCAACGGGTTCCCGGATGCACAATCTACGGTATTTTCGCGGAGGACAACTATGAGTTGTGCCAATGTGCCAAATGCCGTGAAGACATCAAGTTAGCCGATGGACGTGTCCTCAAATACGGCGATCCGGATTTCCAATCAACGCGTTTCTTCCAATTCCTCACGCCTATCGCGGAATTCGCCAAAAAACGCTTCCCGAATATCCTTATTTCCACATACGCCTATTTCTTCACGGAAATACCGCCGGCCATCGACGTGCCCGACAATGTCATCATTCTGACATGCCCCATCTACAAAAACGTAAAATTTCCAATGGCGACGCCACAGAATGCAGAAACATTTAACAAGCTCAACGGCTGGCTCAAGAAGACAGACAAGATCATTCTCTATGATTATTTCGGCCTGACGCGCAAGTTCCCGCGTCCCGTCGATGTCTCCGCGGCGGCGGACTACAAGTATCTCCATGAGCATGGCGTCCGTTTGACACATTCCGAAATCATGAGCGACAATTTCCGGAGAACGGATCCCGAAAAGGATCTCGGCATCGCCGTATGGGATTGCAATTCAATCTATTACTGGACTATGTCGCAGTTGGTGTGGAACCCTTATCAAGACATTGACGCCCTTCGTGATGAATATCTGCGGCGCGTCTTCGGTCCTGCGGCGGAGGACGTGAAAGAGTATCTCACCTACACGGAAACCGCCTGGCGTGCCTCCTCCCAACCATCCACTTGGGCCACCGACGGCGACGTCAGTTGGGCGAAAGTGGCGGAGCTCGGTTTCGTTCCTAAATGCCGTGCGGCGTTGGAGCGCGCACGCGGCAGAAATCTGTCCGAAAAATCACGGAAGATGTTGGAACGCTTGGCGTTGACGTTTGACGATAACGATACGTTCAAGCTCGATGAAATGAAAGCGAAACTGCTGGCGGAATTCCGCGCCGATCCGACGAAAAAACAGAATATGGTCATCAATCCAGGCTTTGAAACGCTGAAACAGCAGGCGGCCGCGAAAGGCATCGACTGGGTTGGATCGCCGTTCGAAGGATGGAGCTTCTGGAAGCAATTTGAATACGGAACGTACGGATGCCGTCCAGGCGAAGGCATTGACGGCTCCAATGCCGCCTATTTCGAAGGCGCGGCTCATGCGTTCTACTTGCAGAAATTTAACGTCATTCCCGGTCAAGCCTATCTCTTCCGCTGTAAGGCAAAGACGACGGATGCCGATGATTCCGTACAACTTACAGCACGTTGGCAGAATGAAAAATCAGCATGGGTCTGCGTCTCCGACAACCGCGATTTCTATGCGGAAGGTCTCGTACCAAACAAATGGTTCCAGTATGAAGGCGTGGTCATCGTTCCCAAAGGGGCTTCGCAAATGGTACTGCATCTTGGTTCAAGACGGAACAAAGGATGCATCCTGTTCGACGATGCAGAAGTCTATCGGCTGAATCCAGCGGAATATCGCATCCCACTGAATGATATCCGCACATATGACAATACGGACAATTGGTATGCGACACATGAAGACAGTTTCCCGCTAGAAGGCGTGGCCGTGGACAATTTGTCGGAATTCTCCACATCGCTGTGGTTCCGCGTAGCGAAAATGCCTGTGCGGAACACGGACAAGCGTCGTGATGTTGCAGTGCCTTACAGCCGCGGCTGGAGCCAGGAACTCCGCATCACGCCAGAAGGTAAGTTGCTGAATCATTATTGCATGACCGACCGCGAAACGTATTTTCCAGGCGCCACGAGCGTCTCCCGCAATCACTGGACACATGTTGTCACGACATTCTCCGTTGAAAAGCAACAGGTTGTGACCTACGTTGACGGTATTAAGCAAGGTGAATACAAGGGAAAGCTCACCCCTATTCGCTCACAGGCAAGAGGTTGCAGATTAATCGTTGGACAGTCGCCGGATCATTGGAATCCCTTCGACGGCGACATCGCGGATCTGCGGTGGTTCGACCACGCCTTGACAGAAACAGAGGTCAAGACACTCTTTGCAAAACCATTGCCTGAAATCGCAAAACAACTGGATAAAGAAAAAAACTCCAAGCTTGACTGAAAATCTTTCCCGTCGCAGCATCATTGGGTATGGTTTATGGTATAACACATTCGTCCCCAAGAGAATAAGATACTCCTCTTGGGGACGAATATTAATTGAATCCATTATTCGTTCGGGAAAATCTGGAATCCGGCATAGGCGTCGTTACCATGCTCCACGATGTCCAGACCTTTGAATTCCTCTTCGGCCGTGACGCGGAAGCCCATGGTCTTCTTGATGATGTAGAACATCAACAAGCCAAGACCGAACGCCCACGCGAACGTGCATCCCGCACCAAGTATCTGGACTCCAAGCTGACGGAATCCACCGCCATAGAACAGCCCCGTGTTCGCTTCACCAACTTCCAAGACGGCTTCGGCATTGAAGAGACCGCAGGAAATCGTGCCCCACAGGCCATTCATCGCATGGACACTGACAGCACCGACAGGATCATCCACGCCTATGCGGTCGAGTGTCATGACGCTGACCGTCACGAGAATACCGGCGATAACGCCAATCACAATTGCCGCGACAGGCGTCACCGTGTTGCACGGTGCGGTGATCGCCACAAGTCCCGCAAGCGCACCGTTGAGCGTCATGGACAGGTCAGGCTTTTTCATGATGATCCAAGCCATGATCATGGCCGTAATCATGCCGGAGACGGCGCCGAAGTTCGTGACCAAAGCAATCCGTCCGATATCGCCAATACCCGCCGTCGTGGAGCCAGGGTTGAACCCAAACCAACCAATCCACAGGATCAGCACGCCAAGCGTCGCGATGACCAAGTTGTGGCCTGGAATCGCATTCGGCTTGCCATCAGGGTTGTATTTGCCAATACGTGGCCCGAGCATAATCGCACCCGCCAACGCAAGCCAGCCACCGACGCTATGGACGACGTTCGAACCCGCAAAATCGACAAAGCCGAGGTTGCCCAGCCAACCGGCCGCTTCCGCGTTGAAGAGGCTGCCCCATGCCCACTTGCCGGATATTGGATAAATGAATGCACTGACGATGACGGAATAGACGAGATATGCGGAGAATTTTGTCCGCTCAGCGACAGCACCCGAAACAATCGTCGCGGATGTCGCGGCGAACATCGTCTGGAAGAACATGAACGTCCAGTCCCAATCCGCCGCGCCGTGCAACGAACTCATGAACCAACCGTCCGTGCCAATGAATCCATAGGCCGTTTTGCCAAACATGAACGCGGCACCGATCAGAAAGAACGCGATGGAGCCCAGACCGAAATCCAGCATGTTTTTCATCATGATGTTGGCCGCGTTTTTCGCACGCGTCATGCCTGTCTCGACCATGGCGAAGCCCGCCTGCATGGCGAACACCAAGATGCCGCCGACAATCGTCCAGACAATGTTCAAGTTGATCTGGACCTGTTCCGCAGACGCTCCTTTGTCCGCAGCGGCAAGCATGCCAGCCGCACCGAATATCATCAAGAGCAGTATTCTCACAGATGTTTTCATGGTCATAATCTCCTATCCTATCGCTTCGCTGCCACGTTCACCGGTTCTGATGCGGATGCATTCGTCCATCGGCAGGACAAAAATCTTGCCGTCGCCGATGTGCCCTGTCCGCGCGCCTTCAATGATGCCTTCAATGGTCGTTTCGACAAAATCGTCGTTGACCGCGATGGCCAGCCGTAGCTTCTTGAGCAAGTTGACTTCCCGCAAAGTGCCACGCCATACATTCACATAGCCTTGCTGCTGTCCACAGCCCAATGCGTTTGTCACGGATATCTTGAAAACTTTGCGGGCGTATAACGCCTGCTTGACGGGATTCAGCCGATCAGGCTGAATGTACGCGATGATGAGTTTCATGGTGTGCTCCTGTTGAATGGATTGTAGCCTTCATGTCATGCCCGTACGCGGCATTTCATGAAATGTTCGACTATCATTAGCAACTACCGTGCCAACTTCTCAGCAAGCACAAAAACACGCCTAAACAACAGGCTTTATTTACATTTTATGTAAAACCATTACATGTCATGTAAACCATAAAATGTCCCATTCGTCCCATTCGTCCCGTTCGTCCCTTGAAAACCTCTAATAATGCTGACAGCTAGGTCTATGAAAATCAAAAAGGGCATAAGGTTTTGTGTTACCTTATGCCCTTGAATTTATAAGATTATCTAATCTCTCGTCTTATTGAATCCCTTCGTATTTCGCCAGTAGCTTCAGCGCATCGGCTGCGGCGTACATGCAGTTGATCCAGTCGCTGTCCGGGCCTTTCTTCCAGTCGCACCACGTGGGAATGCGGCCATTGGCCATCTGGATGCGCGTCAGCGAATCGCCCAAAGCGCGTGCTTTCGCCAAATCCAACGGATTCTTCTCCAAGTCAAACAGCAGCAAATAGAAGCGGATCATCTTCGCGATGGAGGCATCGACATTCTTGTAGCAATTGAACTGCTCCATCGCCGACGGTGCCAGCATCCAGTTGTTCTTCCGCCAGACGACGAACTGGTCCTCCGCCAGACGCAATGCCTCGCGTGCTTGCGCTACAAATTCCGGCGGAGCGGACTGTCCTTTTTGTTTCATGATATCAGCCATGAAGAGGAAACTGTCCGCCGCGGGATGCTTCGATAGATTGCTGTACGGTGCCGCCTGCACTCTCGTGTCTTCAAACTGCCCTTCCCAATCAAGCGACTTGATGCGTTTTTTGACGATGCCCATGCCGCGTTCCGCCGCTTCGCGGAAATCATCACGTCCCGTCGCCAAGCCTAAGTTGTTCAGGAATGGCAGGATATCGACTGGTTCGCAGGCGTTTTCTGAAACGACCGAGCCGTCTTCAATCTTATAGACAAGCGCCCATGTGCCGTCTTCCCGCTGCAGGCGGAGGTACTGCTCGCCGATTTTCACGGCATAATCCAGATACGCCTGATTCTTCGTCTCGTTGTACAGACGGATCATCGCATTGCCGGTCTTCACCGGATAAATCATCATGATCGTTCCGAGCTTGGACACGGCGGCCAGATTCTTGCCGGCCTCCGTCGTCGGCATAAGATACGTCAATGGAAGATATTCCAGCGGCTGTCCGGCGGGAACCGCCGTTCGGATCATGAAATTCGCGCTCTGCGTCGCGATTTCAATGGCCTCCGCTTTCACGCTCGGATCCAGCTCCGCATGTTCCAGCAACCCTTCGATGATGGCGGAATGCATCTTGCTGGGATAGCAGTAACGCGTATAGTTCGGGCTCGGTTCGCCTTTCTTCAGATGCTGGATGGCGTCGAACGTCAAGAGATAATGATACGCGTCCTTTGCGGCCTCCAGATACGGCTTTGCCTTCGGTGCGTAGCGGTTGTCGAACGGCGGCATGCGGTAGAATTTACGTTCGCCACTGACGCCCAGTTCCTTTCCATCAGCATCGATTCCAACGGTTTTCACGGTCGTGTCGCCTTCGCGCACGGCCCCCCAGACAGGCGTCAACACCGCATACGGCGAATCCGCAACGAATTCCAGCAACGCGCCATCCGCGCCTTTCACCGTAAAGCGGTATTTCACAGCGCCTTCCACCGGCTTGAATTCGAAATACGGAGCGTAGGTGAACTGCTTCGCGTAACCGTTCCAGAAGACCTGCCCATACACAAAGCTCCGCCGCACAGGCAGCAGCGTATCCGCAAACGACTGCGCCGCAAGCTTGTCCGAAACCGCTTCGGGGCTGTACTGTCCCGTTTTCACGATTTCGACGGGCTTGCCGTCAATCTGCAGCATTTCGCCGCCCAATACCGCCGATACCGATATTGCCAGAATAAAACCTGCGATTTTCATAAAAACTTCCTATGCCTTTAATCCGATTGTCTTACAACTTTAGAACATCGGTTCCAAAACGATTGTCTGGTCGCGATCCGGCCCGACGGACACGATGCCGATGCGCGTCTTCGCGAGTTCGCCGATACGCTCCACGTAGCGGCGGCAGTTCGACGGCAGCTTGTCATATTCGCGGATACCGCTGATGCTCGTCATCCAGCCTGGCAGCGTTTCATAGACAGGCTCTACTTCGCCCAAAACTTTCAGGCTGGCGGGGAACTCGTTCAGCAACTTGCCGTTGAACTTGTAGCCTGTGCAGATTTTGATTTCAGGGAATGTGTCCAGAATATCTGTTCGCGTCAGCGCGATGCAGTCCAAACCGTTGATCTGCGCGGCGTATTTGACGACGCACATGTCCAGCCAGCCCGTGCGGCGTGGACGCCCCGTGGTCGCTCCATATTCGTGGGCGATTTCACGCAATTTTACACCGTTTTCGTTCAACTGTTCCGTCGGGAACGGCCCTTCGCCAACGCGTGTCGCGTAGGCTTTCACGACACCGACGATCTTGCCGATGCTTTTCGGCCCGATGCCCAAGCCGACGCACACCGCGCCAGCCGTCGGATGTGAGCTCGTGACAAAGGGATACGTCCCGTGGGACAGATCGAGCATGGCCGCCTGCGCGCCTTCGAAAAGGATCTTCTTATCTGCTTCCAGAATTTCATGCATCAACGCGCATGTATCGCAGATGTAGGAACGAAGCCTGTCCGCATAGCCGCAGTATTCGTCATAGATGGCTTGGAAGTCAAACGGCTCTTCGCCAAAGACTTGCGTCATGATGCGGTTCTTGTATTCCAGCACGGCCTTCAGTTCCGTCGCGAAGGCTTCTTTGTCCATCCAGCTGACGACACGGATTCCGATACGATCCGCCGCATCCGCATAGCATGGGCCAATGCCACGGCCCGTCGTACCGACCTTTGTATTTCCTTTGAATTTCTCCTCCAACGCATCGAAACGCTTATGATACGGCATTACGACATGCGCCCTGTTGGAAATCCACAATGTGCTGACTTTCTGGTTCTTGGATGCCATGTCGTCCAGTTCGTCCAAAAGTTCCTTTGGATCGAGAACGACGTCGTTGCCAATGATGCATGTGCAGCCCGGATAAAGGATGCCGGATGGCAACAGATGCAATTTGAATTCATGTCCGTTTGCGACAACTGTATGGCCTGCATTGCTGCCGCCCTGATAACGCGCTACTACATCTGCCTGCGAGGCAAGATAATCCACAATCTTGCCTTTCCCTTCGTCGCCCCATTGGGTACCGACTACAACGACTGATGACATCTTTTGTCCTTTTTGTAATTTATTTTTGGTGACATCCGCGGCCGACCGCCGCGGATGATGATTCATAACACGCCGTCAGACATTCACGGCGCCACCGTCCACCGCATTCGCGGCATTGGCGGCCAAAAACGGCTTGACGCATTGTTCAAGATAGCCGATCGTCTGTTCGGGAGCGCGTCCCACATAGCGCTGCGGATCGAGAACCGCCTTGAGATCAATGTCGATTTTCGCGAAGTGTTCGTCCTTCGCCAAACGTTCCAGCAGGTCGTTTTCACCGCCGTTCTGCTTGACGTTAGCGGCCGCGGCCTGCGCGTTCACGCGAATGGCCTCATGCAGCTCCTGACGGTCGCCACCAGCCTTCACAGCGTCCATCATGATGTTTTCCGATGCCATGAACGGCAATTCCTGTTCCAACCGCCGCTGGATGACTTTCGGATAGACGACCAGACCGTTGGAAACGTTGCTGTACAGCGTCAGAATGCCATCGACGGCCAGGAAAGCCTCCGCGACGGCGATACGCTTGTTGGCGGAATCGTCCAACGTGCGTTCAAACCACTGCGTCGCCGCCGTGATGGCGGGATTCAAGGCGTCGCAAATCACGTAGCGGGCGATGGATGCGATGCGTTCACTGCGCATCGGATTCCGCTTGTAGGCCATGGCGGAAGAACCGATCTGCGACTTCTCAAACGGCTCCTCCACTTCTTTCAGATGCTGAAGAAGACGGATGTCGTTGGAGAATTTCGCCGCGCTCTGCGCGATGCCCGAAAGCACGTTCAGAATGCGCGAATCAATCTTGCGCGAATACGTCTGGCCGGACACGGCATAGCAGCCAGGGAAGCCCATCTTTTCCGCAATCATCGCATCAAGCTTCTCGCAACGGGCGTGGTCGCCGTTGAACAGTTCGAGGAAGCTCGCCTGCGTACCCGTCGTACCTTTCGAACCAAGCAGTTTCAGACCGTTCATGACATAGTCCAGATCTTCCACATCCGCCAGCAAGTCTTGAATCCACAACGTGGCGCGTTTGCCGACGGTCGTCGGCTGCGCAGGCTGGAAATGCGTGAAGGCCAACGTCGGCATGGAGGCATACTTTTCCGCGAACGCCGCCAGATTGCCGATGGTCGTCACGAGCTTGCCGCGCAACAGCGCAAGGCCTTCCTTCATGATGATAAGATCCGTATTGTCACCGACATAGCACGATGTCGCGCCAAGATGGATGATGCCCTTCGCATCTGGGCACTGCAATCCGTAGGCATAGACATGGCTCATGACGTCATGGCGGACGATTTTCTCCCGCGCTTCCGCGTCCGCGAAATTGATGTCCAACGCATGTTCCTTCAACTGCGCGATTTGCGCATCCGTAATATCCAGTCCGAGTTCCTTTTCGACTTCCGCCAAGGCGATCCACAACCGCCGCCATGTGCGGAATTTATGCTGTTCGGAGAAGATTTCCTGCATCTGCGGCCCCGCATAGCGGGTCGAAAACGGACTCTGATAGGTATCGTATGACATCGAATGATTTTCCTGAAATATCTGACGTTTATGCGGTAATGGATTAAGACTATTTCAAAGTCATTTTATCTGAACTAATTGAGCACGATCTTTATCTGTGATTTTCAGAACCAGCCTTGTCGCCGGAGGCCGATGAATCCTATTTATTTTGTATTTCTCTTATGAGTAAATCCTCTGCTTTGTCGGCCTCGGCGGCAAGGCTATCTGTGAAAAATCTGTATAATCTGTGTGATCTGTGGTTTCTTTAAAACGTATGAGGAGTTTTACAATTTCTTCAAATTACTTCTTCAACACTTCCAACGCGTTGCGGTATTTTTCCGCCGTCTTTTCGACGATGTCCTGCGGAAGTTCGGGCGCGGGCGGCTGATGGTTGAAATGGACGCTGTCCAGCCAGTCGCGGACGAACTGCTTGTCCAGCGACGGGGGATTCTTGCCAGGCGTGTAGGAGGCTACAGGCCAGAAGCGGCTGGAATCGGGCGTGAGGACTTCGTCCGCCAAAACAAGACCGCCCTGCTCGTCCAAACCAAATTCAAATTTCGTATCCGCAACGATGATGCCGCGTTCGCGAGCGTAGTCCGCCGCCTGTGTATAGAGCGAAATGGCCGCGTTTTGGAGCTTCTCCGTCAGTTCCTTGCCGATGATGCCGCCGAGCTCTTCGGCGGTGATGGCCATGTCATGGCCCGTCTCTTCCTTCGTCGTCGGCGTGAAAATCGGCGTATCCAGTTTGGAGGCATTGACATAACCCGCGCGCAACGGAATGCCGCAGACCTTGCCGCTCTTTTGGTAGCTTTCCCAACCGGAGCCAGTCAGATAGCCGCGCACAATGCATTCCACAGGAAGCATTTTCAGCTTGCGGACAATCATCGAACGGCCATCCAGATCCGCCGCGTATTTGCGCAGCACTTCCGGATATTTCGCGACATCCGCCGTGATGAGATGGTTCGGCAGGCCTTTGAGGACTTTGAACCAGTTCAACGTGATCTGCGTCAACACCGCGCCCTTTCCGGGAATGCCGTTGGGCATGATGCAGTCAAACGCGCTGATGCGATCCGTTGCGACGAACAGCAGCGAATCCCCTAAATCATAGACATCACGGACTTTGCCGCGCTTCGGTTCAGCGATTTCTGGAATCTCGGTACTCAAAAGGGCATGGTTCTTGTCGTATTGCATAATGTTTTCCCCTGTGGTGACGGTGTGTCGCGCTCACGCGCGTGTAAAACAAAACTTATAATGTAATGCATCATCGACATTTCACAAAATATGAGTGCCGCATTCCAGTCTGTTTTCACGACGTAGTCATGTCACAGCCAATAGATGGCTTGTTTTTCCAAAATGGCCTTCCGTTCCCGCCAGTCCGGCATCAGCATCGTCAGAAAACCATAAAAACTCTTGGAATGGTTCGGATGGATAAAATGGCAGAATTCATGCATGACCACATACTCAATGCAATTCCGTGGCGCTTCCAACAGCCGTTTGTTCAACGTGATAATCCCTTTTTTCACTAAGCTGGAGCCCCAACGTGTTTCCATCTCCCGAATCCGCAGCGTCGGCATCGCCACGCCGTATTTTCTGAACATCGGATAAACCGCCTGGATAATCTCGCCAAACACAGTCCTGCATTGCCTGTCGAGAAAGCGGGTAACCATCTTCCGCTTATTATCTATATCATCTAATTCTTTTATTTTCAAAAAGATATAGATGCCATCCGATGTAATGGAATTTCTTTGCGACTGCGAGACTTGCAGCCTCAGCCCCCTCCCCTGTATCGTGAACGTCTCGCCGCTCACATATTGTTTCGGTTGCGTCCTGTACTGCGACAACGCTTCAAACTTGCTGATCGCGGCAAGAATGTACGACGCCTTTTTGCACACAAATCCGTCGATCTCCGCAAGTGGAACATCGTCGTTTGCGGACACGAACACAGAGCCGTCATTGCGAATCCGCAGATTCAGATTCCGTACTTGCTTCCGTTCCAAGCAGTAACGGATTTCCTGTCCATCTGTCTGGACGCTTCTTGAAAGTGACCGCTCCATTCTTCAGAACCTCCGAAGAGCGACTGTCTTGACGTTGTCTATGATTTTGTCAACCGTGTCAAACGACAACTTCAATCCATATTGCTTTTCATATCCATAGAAAAGATCGTCAATATCCTGCGAAATCCGTTTATGGATGGTTTCGTTGTTCGTCCAATCAACTTGGCTGTGCTTGGCGATGATCGCCGTGATTTCCTCCGCGACCTCCGCCACAAAATCTGGTGTGACAATATCGCTTTTCACATCGCTGAAAATCACCGTCAACACACCGTAGAAAGCCTGCGCATGGATATGTCCTTTGATCCGTTCAGGATAGCTGACAGTACTCTTGCCAGAACGGTAGTCCTCCATGATGGCCCGCATTTTTTCCAGATACTGTGCTTCGGAAATTACTTTATTCTTGTAAAGCTCAAGAGCCTCCTTGATGCGTTTGGAGAAGCTGTCGTAGTAGGCGGGATTTTCATCCCGCTTCTGGCTAATGCTTTTCGTCAAACGACTTGTGATGGCGTCCGCTTTCGCCCGAAGCGAACCTAATTCATCGAGTTCCTTCTCAAAATCGTCTTTGTTCATGATGTCGATGGGATTTGTGATCTGCTTCAATCCCGCGACAGACAAATGCGTATCCAGCAGATTCTGCATCAACGGCTCGTATTCACGGTTGTCAATGATTTCGCAATACCGTATCTTCACGCTACGGCGCACTTTCGAGAAGAAGACAAAGGCGTTTTGATATGTCTGCCGTTCATCTTTCGGAATCGCATTATACGCTTTCTCCGCGTTCAAAACAATGCTCAAGGCTCGGCCAAACGCGCAAAGCCGATTGTAGAAGTCCTCCCGAATCTTCTCATCCGCTAAAAACACCTCCACCGCTTCGGAATCATGCTTATTGGAAACAGGCGCAAATAGTTCCACCAGTTGCGAATACGTATTCCGCAAGTCACCGATGGAGGTCATCACATCCACAACGACGCCTTTCAAATCGCCGCTGTCGAATTTCTCCAGCCCCGCCCCGCTGTACATGTCCATCGCCGTGTCCAGTTTTTCAATCAAGCCACGATAATCCACGATCAAGCCATAGTCCTTTCCATCGGCAAGACGGTTCGTCCGCGCAATCGCCTGCAACAGACCATGTTCCTTTAATTCTTTGTCAATGTACAGGACTTGGCAGACAGGTGCGTCATATCCAGTCAGCAATTTGTTGCATACAATCAAGATGTCGATTTCACCATTTCGGAATTGCGCCTTCAATGTCTCTTCATACTTGTCGGCATCGCCGTATTTCTGCATCATCTTGTCCCAGAAGGCGATAACCATATCGTCACTGCCTTCGTCCACGTCATCGACGCTTTCCCGCATGTCCGGAGCGGAAATCACCACCGCGCATGTCAAATCACCGAATTTCTCAAAGCAGTCCAGATAGCGGATGGCGTCCCGTTTGTAGTTCGTCGCCAACATCGCCTTGAAGCCTGTATGCTTGAAGCCGTTGATGAAATGCTCACTGATGTCCAAAGCGATCCGTTTGATGCGGGCGTCCGTCGATGTCAGACGGCGGATGCTGCTCCACTTCCTGCGCAAATCCTCCTGCTGCGCCTCCGTCAGCCGCTTGGTTGTCTGCTTGAACCACAAGTCGATGTTCTCTTCATCCACTTTCTGCTCCACGAAACGCCCTTCGTAAATCAGCGGGACGATTTCATGGTCATCCACGCCGTCCTTTATCGTGTATTTATGGATCAGCTTGCCGAATTTCGCCATCGTGTTCTTTTCAGCCTTCATCAACGGCGTTCCCGTAAATCCGATATAGCAGGCATTTGGGAACACGGTGCGCATCTTGGTCGCCATGAGGCCGTAGTTCGAACGATGGCTTTCATCGACCAACACAAACACATCCCGCGAATCATTTCTCGTGTCCTGCTGCTCCGCCGCATTGAACTTATTGATGATGCTCGTGATCACATCCGCTTTCGAATTGTTCACCAATTCTACCAGATGGCGGCCGCTCGTCGCCCGCGCAGGAGTCTGCCGCGTATGCGCAAATGTTTCCGCAATCTGTTTGTCCAAATCCGTACGATCCGTGACAATGACCACTTTTGGATGACAGGACGTCAATTCTATCAAAATGTACTTCGCCAGCATGACCATCGTCAAACTCTTGCCGCTTCCCTGCGTATGCCAGATGACGCCGCTTTGCCGATTGCCCTTATCGTCCTTTTCGTTAATCGTTTTGACAATCTCCTGCACGGCGAAAAACTGCTGGTGGCGGCAGATTTTCTTCACATTCGCATCGAACAAGATAAAATACTTGATCAACAAAAAAACGCGCTCCGGACTGAGCAACGACACGATGGCTCGGTCTTGTTCCGTCGGTATCCGATCCGTCACCAATTGGTCCAACTTGCCTTTCAGCCATGGGCCGTCCTCTTCCTTCCAGACACTCCAGAACTTTTTCGATGTGGCCGTCGTCGCGTATTTTACGACATTCTTGTTTGTCGCCATGACTATCTGCGCGAATTTGAAAAGCTGCGGAATGTAGTCCTTCTGCTGGTTTCGAATCATCTGCTCGACGGCCTCCTCCACAGAAACATCCGGAGCCTTGCATTCGATCACCGCAAACGGTATCCCGTTGATGAACAACACGATATCCGGCCGCGCATCATGCTGTTTGTCCGCACTTTCAACTGAAAATTCCTTCGTCACATGGAACAAGTTGTTTTCCAGATGTTCCCAGTCGATGTATTTCAAATCGAAGCTCTGCATCCGTCCTTCGCCGACGGTTTCTTTGTAGCTGTCGCCTAACAGCAACCGATTGTATATTTTCTCACTGCTGCGCACAAGGCCGTCAACCAATGGTTCGTCCAAATCCTCCATGGCGCGTTCGATGTTCGCGGAGGAGAATTCGTTTTCGACGCCTGCGTATTCATAGCGGTTCAGACGGCGCAACTGCCCGCGCAACACATCTTTCAACAGAATATGGTAATGGCCGCCGCGCTGCTTTCCGCAGTCCTCCGGCGATATATACGCATATCCCATGGTCTGAAGCAGTTCCACTGCCGGCTGCTGGGCGGCGTTGGCTTCCAGATACGCATCTTTGTCCATGAGATTTCCTCCGTCAGTTGCTTGTTCCATCAATCATCCCGCTTCCTGCAATCACACCCGCACAATGCCTGTCAACAACAACTGCATCAACGCCTTCTTCTTCCGCTTCTCTTCATCCAGACGACGCTGATGAAGGGTGATAAGGTGATCAAGATGAAGAAAAAAATGACCTAAACATGCTTGTTCATTTATGTTTTTAGGGTATAAAATATTAGTATTTTGTATTTGCCCTTTTGAAATTGATGTAACTTTTACTCCATGCATTAATGGAATAAGTTGATCATGATATAAAGCTGAATTCATAAAATATCCAAGATATCCAAGGGCAAATTCTTTTCGTGGACGCATTGGAATCGTATGCAGTCCTGAAATTATCGGAATATTCTGAATACTAAAGACTTCACTGCATTTTCCTACAGTCTCATCTTCAGCAGTATCTGCCATAATGATGTCACCATTCTTAAGAAATGAATTCTTGAATTTTTCTGCAATAGATTGAGATGATATAAATGGCATTATAGCTATAGAGATGTCTATGCATTCACCAAACTTAATGAGAATATCTCCATAATGAATATTTTTAGCTACTCCTGACTCATTATTCAATTCTGCTCTAGATAGAGTATTGTTTTGAAGAAAATCAAATAATTCACCCAACTTACGCTGTTCCCAAGGTTCAGTAAAGCCTGGGAAGCGGACTTCGGGAACATTTCTCCCTTGCTTCGGAAACATCTTCTGAAGACAAACCTTTTTCAGCAACTGCAACTGTTCGATTTTCTTTTCATACAGCTCAATCACTCTATCCTGTGTGGATAGAATTGCAACGATTTTTCGTTGCTCTGATATTGATGGTAAAGCTGTAAAAATACGCAATATTTTTTCTACTGATAATCCTGGTTGTGCACTTGACTCTGAATACTTGTTTAAATTTAAATGTTCAAATAAATAAAAACAAAATAACATTAAACTATTTTCTTTTGTTGTAACAACTATAGCATGTTCTGATGCAAAAAATTTTCCTTTCACAAGCTTGACATTACCACAAAGAGCTCCTTGTCTTCCAATTAATACGTGTACACCTTCATGAGTATAGTGACTAGTATATCCTCTGAAGCCATTTCCACCATAACAAGGATATTCAGCATTATTGTCAAATTCAGAAGCAGTTATCGTGTTTCCGCTCTTCATTTGACAAAAATCTTCAACTCTAGATATCTTCCAACTATCTGGAATAATACCTATTTTTGTCTTTTTATATCCATCTGGCACTTCGCCTTGACGGGTTAGTTCAATGCGTTGTTTGATTACACTTCTCATGATATTTACCTAAATAGTCACACACTATATGTTTTCTTTATAAAGTGAGTATAATAATACTATATTCGACGCCACAAGATTCATTACATATGCTGTATAGCAATCATGAATATCTTTTACTTCATCCCCCTGACCATGTCCAGAAGTGCGATTTCTAACTGTAGGAGCTCCTGAAGTAAGTGTTGTTAAAAGTGCATTCAAATGTGATTCTAAATAATTTTGGAAAAAACCATGATTTTTTAATATATCAAGCAATTTTTTAGCATCATCCCTGTCCTTATCAAAAGGATACTTTAATTTTGTACATATTATTTTCATGGTACTTTCAAATGCTTTTTCAGCATTTACAATTGCATCTTTGTTTTCCCCTTTCTTAAAATGCTCCCATGCAAGCATATATTCTTCTTCAGCCCCACGAAATACTTCATCGCAGAGCAAATAAAGTGCTGGTTTTATTATCGTTTCATGTGTAACTGTATTTGTTTTCTTGACAATTTGGCCATTACAAAATTCATATCCCAGACTATGTTGCTTTAAACGAACATTAAGTTCTTCAATTGCATCTTGGCATATATCTTTTAGTACATGATGCATAGCTTGTTTTCGAACATTGGGATGATTAATAATAAAAAACACATAATCCATTAAATCTAAAAAATCAACATCACTACATGTATCAACATAAAATTCAAATGCCACTTGATTATTGATATAATTATCATATTGGCTACGATATACTATATTTTTTAATCCTTTTTCCCTAGCAAAATGTTCACATATGCTTTCCCAATAACTGAAGGAATTACATGAATTCAAAGGTGTAAAAACATCCTTAACAATAGCATAAAATTGATTTCTGAATTCTTTCGTGAAAGAATCATATATAAAAACCTCTGGCTTACCAGTCTTTTCAGCATGACGTCGTGAAAACAAATCAAACATTCAATTCACCTTCAAATATATTATTCTTTCCACATTCAAGAATTGTACGAAGTATTCATCCTCTCAATTTCTTTTTCTTCTGTTCCGCTTCCAGTTGCTTCACGCTTTTCTCCGGCGTCGGCAAATCCTCCGGCATCGTGCCGCCAAGCTCTTTGATCGTCTTGCGGACTTTCGCTCCTACTTCATAATGCGTGTCACAGGCGGCCTGTTTTCCACGAATATTTTCACGGCGGAGCTTTTCATCGGTCTGCGTCGCTCGGAAGAGATTGGCCGCCAATTCCGTGCTACCCATGTGATCGAGAATGTTTTCACCATTCTTCAAGCCTTTCCGCTTATGGATATCCTTCGCCCCAAGCCCACCATACAGCCCTTGATAGCCTCTGTTCTGAAAGATGGCGTAGTCCAGTGGTTCGACGACGCCGGCCATTTTGGCGGCCTCCGCCAAAGACTTGTTGTGCTCCGTCATCTCTCGACGAATCGCCAGCCGTTTTTGGTCTTCCGTCAATTCTTCATAATGTTCGATCAATTCCTGCTGACGTGTCTTGACCGCGAAATAGGTCTGGCCGACCGCGATGACTTCCTTCCGCGGATCACCATTCATCACAATCAGATAGCAGGCATAGCGCGAAAGCATGACATCGTCAATTTTACGTTCGGCATTTGAACCAATCATGCTCATTCTACAAACATCCATAAAATGGTCCAAAACATCATTACCACTCTTTTCACAAGCTGTCTTAGCCCTGGCAATTGCTTCGAGCAGATTTCGCCATTGGGTATATTCCAACACAACCTGCAACTCTCGCGCATACCAGAATTCTTGTCCATGCTAGTTGATATTCTTGATGTTTTCAAAAGTCTGCTCACTATATTTCACAACTTGTTCTTCTGTCATCTTAACTCCTAAATTGTTATTATCGTAAGTTAACTCAGACCATTTTGCTGACATCAGCAAAATGGTTTTATGCTTCATATAAAGCATGTTACAACTTCACAATGACCATTTAACAATATTGATAAAATAGTCAATATTTTACAATCCCCATAATTCTTTTCCGACCATTCTGCTGATGTCCACAAAATGGTTTATCACTTTCCCTTCAATATCTTATGTTACAAAATCCAATCTTTCATCAATCCTTTCAAAATTATCTTATTTCATTCTCATACTCTTTCTAAACCATTTTGCCGATGTCGGCAAAATGGTTCAGCACTTGTTATTCAACAACTTACATTCTCAACTCAAATCGTCAATCAATGGTTTTTACATAATATCATTTTCAATCCATTACTCTTTCTAAACCATATTGCGGACGTCAGCAAAATGGTTTTCATCATGATGCTCAATATTTTATATTCCCAGTCTTGATCTTGTTTTCCAGCATTAGAAAATTCTTTTCTTCTTCAATTTCCATCACATTTCAAAGACCATTTTGCCGACGTCGGCAAAATGGTTCAGCACTTGCCATTCAACAGCTTACGTTTTCACTCACAATTTATAATCTACACTTTTAAAATAAACACTTTTTAACATTCATTCTCTTTATAAACAATTTTGCTGACGTCAGAAAAATGTTTTTAACTCTGTCATTCAATATCTTATATTCTAAATCTTAATCTTGTTTTCCACCATTAGCAAATTCTTTTCTTCTTCAATTCCCATCACATTTCAAAGACCATTTTGCGGATGTCCGCAAAATGGTTAAGCACTTGCCATTCAATATCTTACATTCTAAACCAAAACCATCAATCAACGATTTTACAATAATCCATTCTCAATCCATTACTCTTTCTAGACCATTTTGCTGACATCAGCAAAATGGTTTTAATCCTTATAATCAATAGCTTATATTCATATGTAAACCATCAAAATCTGAGATTACGCACTGTTTCCTGTCCAGTTCCGACAGCGGAAGCCGTCGGGCGAAGACTCAAGCCTCCGCAACCATCTGCATGGAAACCTTTTATCACAGCCCCAATTCCTCCATATACTTTTTCATCTGGGCCTGCACACCAGCAAGCTCTGTCTCAATCTCGGCGATGTTCCGCTTCACATCGTCTATATCGACCAGTTCCTCCTCCTCGAAGGTATCCACATAGCGTGGAATATTCAGATTATAGTCGTTTTCGCGAATCTCCGCACGTGACGCGCAATGGCAGAATTTCTCGACATTCTTCCGCGCCTCGTAGGCATGGACTATGCGCTCTATATCACTGTCACGCAAGGCGTTCTGATTCTTCCCTTTCTCATAGTTGTCGTCACCAGACGCATCGATGAACAGAACATCGTCCCGCGTGCGGTTTTTTCTGAACACGAGAATGCAGGCGGGGATGCCCGTCCCGTAGAAAAGGTTCGCCGGAAGGCCGATCACCGCATCCAGCAGATTCATTTCTATCAGTTCTCTGCGGATTTTCCCTTCACTGGCCCCGCGGAAAAGCACACCATGCGGCAGGACGACCGCCATGCGGCCGTTCTCCGCGTCAAGGCTGTGCAGCATATGCAAGACAAATGCATAGTCGCCTTTAGACGATGGCGGCACGCCCCATTCAAAGCGTTTCCAGACATCCATCTCGGCCGTCATTTTCTCCTGCTTCTTCCCCTTGGCATCAAGCCCCGCGTTCGACAGGAAGCCGCTGTCCCATTTATCCAGACTGAACGGCGGATTGGCGACCACCACCTGAAACTTCATCAGCGTGTCGTTTTCAATGTTCTGCGGATTTGAAAGCGTATCGCCCTGCCAGATTCGCGCGTCATCCACGCCGTGCAGGAACATGTTCATCGTGCAAAGGGCCCACGTCTGCGCGTTCAATTCCTGCCCGTAGATGGCGGTTTTGCCGTTCGGCACTTTTTTATACGCCTTCAGCAACAGGCCGCCGCTGCCACAGGTTGGATCATAGATGCGGTCGTTCTCCTGCGGTTTCACAAGAGACGCGACCAGTTCGGAGACTTGGCTCGGCGTGAAGAATTCGCCGCCCTTCTTGCCGGCGTCGGAAGCGAAATTGGCGATCATGTATTCGTATGCGTCACCGATGATATCGGCGGAGCCCAGCTGGCTGGGCCGCAGATCCAATTCATGGAAATCCTCCAGCAAGTTGCGGAGCGTGGCGTTCTTCTCCTTCACGTCACCGAAATCGACTTGCGAATTGAAATCAATGGCGCGGAAGACGTTGCGGAGCTTTCCGCTATTGTGCTCCTCAATATGGGACAAGGCGACATTGATCTTCTGGCCGATTTCATGTTCGGACCTGTTGTCATACAGATAATCGAACGTGGATTCCTTATCGACCGCGAACCGCTCGCGCCCCATGGCGCGTTCCACACGTTGTTCATCGCCACCGTATTGCTCCATGTATTGGGCTTGTTTTTCTTTCGTGACGTCGCTTAAGTACTTCACAAACAGCATGGAAAGGATGTAGTCCTTGTAGCGGGAGCTGTCGATTTTTCCACGGAAGCTGTCACAGGCTTTCCAAAGCACGCGTTCAATGTCGTTTCGGGTAGTCATGGTCACTGACCTCTCTTTATTTCTTCATATATAGTGTTTATTAACTGATTATAATACCGTTCCTTTTCATCGGCCAGCCGATGGAGTAGCTGTGTCTCCTTGATCGCTAAAGCGTTCATGGCGGCTATCTTCCGTTGATCCTCCATCGGCAGGGGAAGCATGTCGAAATCCGTGAAAAACTTTGCTTTGACAGCTCCGAGCATATTGCTGCTGGTGTTTTCATAGATGGCCCGTTTCGTCTCCGGCCTGTTGAGCAACCAGAACAGATATTCAGGAAGAACGACGCTTTTATCGCATCGAATGATGATGAAATTGGAAGAAATGACGATGCCTGCCGACGTTTTATCAATCAGAACGGCCGTGTAGGGGGAGCTCATGCGGACAACGACATCGTCTATCCGCGACACGTATTCCGGTGCAAGACGCTCCACCGCGTCGAACACATCCAACTGCTTGCGATCAATGCTCCCATTGGGGCTGATTGACCGCAGATTGAGCAAAGGATATCGTATCCCTGTCGATCCACGAGCTTGCTTTCTGGCCAAAACCAGACCGCTTCTCACAATTGCCATTTCACCAAGTTTCATTCGTTTCTTCCGTTTGTCATGGCGGAAAAATAACAACACATATCAATAATAATACCGCTCTATTTTTTCCTTTTCTATACTGTACACCAAAATTATGGCATGTCAACTGATTTTTATTGTCATGATGTAAAAATAACATGAAGGTGGCGCAGTGCGTCCCGCCTGCGCCCTCAAGCCGCCCGTGGCGGCGCTTATGGCCGATGGCTAATGGCTCATGGCCATCAACGGCGGGATGCTAATACTCCTAACTTTAGTTCCCGCCACCGCTATGCCCGTGGGTTGAAAACCACGGTTAGGATTCTGCCACCGCTACGCGGTTCTGTTATGATTATCGTTCTTTCCGTGGGTTACGCTTCGCTCACCCACGGCTGGGGTCCAGTCGCCCCTACGGGGCTTAAGTCAGGAGTATTAGCGGGATGCCGTCGTTACCACGCCAATGGCCCTCTTGAAAACTTGATTTTCCACAATCCTTCTGTTATTATAGAAAGAAACGAAAACAAACCACTAACGTCCATTGGACATTCACCCATCATGTCAAACTCACCTTTCACCCGCATCGGCGTCATCAACTGGGACTGCAGCGTCCCATCGGAAACCACTTTTTTCGGGCGTTACGCCACGCAATCGCTCGGGCCACGCGAATTCCGCGACCGCACGCCGTATTACGCTATCGAAACATCTCCCGACACGATTCTATATCGTGAGCGAACGGTCGCGGATTACGAAATCGAACTGCGACACGCCATCGCCGCCGGCATCGACTATTTCGCCTACTGCTGGTATGATCGTAAGCCGCATGCGGATCATGTCTTGGGCGGACAAGCCGCCACCGTCGATGACACCGTCTGTGAATTGGTCGATGCCCGCCTCAAGCATCTGGCCAGCCCATTGCGCGACCAGATTGGCCTCTGCGCCATTCTCATCACATGCCATCCCTATACGGATGAAGAACTTGCGGATCTGGCTGAAACGATGAAACAGCCCTATTATGAAAAAATCGACGGGCGACCACTGGTTTATCTCTTCCCCGGTCCGTGGCAGGATTTGATTGAACGGCTGCGCACTTGCTGCAAAAACGTAGGCGTCGCCGAACCATACGCCGTCATGCTGACAGACAGAATTTCGCCCACAGACGCAACGAAAGTGCAGGCCCTCTCCGCATATGCGGGAGCCACCACGCAGGCCAAGACATGGAACGAATTCTTTGAGCAGGAATTGGCCCGCAACGATGTACGGGCCAGTAACGGCCTGCCCGTCATCCCGCATTTCTCCATGGGCTGGAATCCGACTCCACGCATCAAGCATACCGTGCCATGGGTGACTTATCCGGAAGGCGTCTATACACCTCCAGCCACCACCGAAGAGCTGTTCGCAGCCGCCAATCGCCTCAAATCATGGACAGAGCAGCATCGCGATCTCTGCCCGACAGGCCATGTCTTGACATTTGCCTGGAACGAATTCGAAGAAGGTGCGTGGATCTGCCCCACGCTCGGCCCCGCCGCCGACAAGCCAGATACACGCTATCGCGACGCTTTCGCGAAAATCTCCGCCGCATGGCGGCAGTAATCTCAAAACGTCTCATCCGTTCATTTGTCTCATCCAATGTTGTATAAAAAGAGGCCTGCATGATTACATTACGTCATTTCACGGAAAACGATGCAGAGCTTCTGCAGGCCAATCAATTATATAACAAAAGCAAAGAAGAGATTCTTTCGCTGATCAATGAATGGAAAACCAATTCATACAACGGAAAGTATTTTGAAATGTTTGCCGTTGTGAATGATACAACAATCGTTGGCTCGATTTCGTTGTATGAACACAGCACAAGCGTCGCCTCGATCGGTGTGGAGATTTTTGCAGACCAAAGACGTCATGGATATGCCGCCGACGCCATGCGTCTTCTATTAACATACGCCAGAGAAAAAGGATACCAAATCATCCAGCAGCAAGTTCGTACCGACAATCTGTCAAGCATCAGGCTCCACGAAAAGCTTGGCTTTGAAACAGATGGATATGTCTATGTAAACCAAAAAGGGCATGACATCATCCTTTACTTAAAAGCCTTGTAACAGCCCTCTGCACTTCATACTCAAATACGATAAACATTTGGAGGATTCGTTCACACTATGTTCAAAATCTATCCTGTCACTGAAACCACCCCGCCGCCAGCGGACTACGCCGTAAAAATCAACGGCCAGCCTGTGCCGCTCAACTTCGCCCGCGTTTCGAAGGAACCTTACAACCGTCGCTGGCCCGGCCATCAGCGCCAATTGGATCAGAGCGAAGAGGCCGCGTTCGTTTCCCTCGCCGCAGACGAGCCGTTGACCATTGAAGTGGCCTCCCTCCGCCACAAGCCTCTCGCCCACGCCGTTGTCCGTCCGTTGTCGCTTGGCGTCAAGCCGGAGATGCGCGACGGCGTGGCGCATTTCACCATTCCCGGCAACGCCTACTTCACATTCGAGCCAGATGGACGCCACAACGCCCTGCATTTCTTCATCGACCCGCCGGCGGACTATGGAATCTCCCCTGACGATCCATCGGTCATTTATTACGGCCGTGGCATTCATGAAGTCGGCATGATCGATCTGAAAGACGGGCAGACGCTTTTCATCGACGAAGGTGCTGTGGTTTTCGCATGCATTCGTGCCTTTGACGCGAAAAACATCCGTATTCTTGGACGGGGCATTCTCGACAACAGCCACAATCGCGAAACCATTCATTTCGAGGCTAATGAAGAGCATAACAATGCCGCCGTGAACAACGCAACGCGACTGCATACCATCCAGTTGGAATACTGCACCAACGTCGTCATCGACGGCATCACCATCCGTGACAGTCTGGTCTATAACATCCGTCCTATCGGATGCCGTAATATCAGCATTTCCAATGTGAAAATCATCGGTTGCTGGCGCTACAATTCCGACGGCATCGACATGCATAATTGCGAGAATGTTTTGATTGACCATTGCTTCTTGCGGACGTTCGACGACGCCGTCTGCGTCAAAGGCTTCGACTGCTACTACGAAGGCGACGTGGAGGCCGCCGTTCAGACGGCGATGCACTACAAAGGCGGCAACTACGAGAACTTCCGCCATGTTCTCGTGCGCGATTGCGTCATCTGGAACGACTGGGGCAAAAGCCTTGAGATCGGCGCCGAAACACGCGCTGAAGAGATTTGCCATGTGCGGTTCGAAAATTGCCAAATCATCCACGCCTTGGGCGTCATCATGGACTGTTGCAATGTCGATTACGCCAGAGTCCACGATATCATCTGGAGCAACATCGACATCGAGTTTGACGACGTCATCCCGCCGCCAGCCATCCAAGGCTCGGATGCGGAGACCTACAAGCCTGTCATCCGCGACTATCAACCGGCGGTCGGCTGTTCAATCGTTCAATTCCACCCGGAATATTCGGCCGGCGGCGGCCGTCGCGGCATCAACGAGAATCTTATCTTCGAAAACATCCGTCTCATCTCGAACAAGCGGCCCAGATTCTACTTCTGCGGCTTTGACGCGAAGCATCCGACGCGAAATGTCATCATCCGGAATTTCCAACTCAACGGCAGAAAACTGCGGAAGGGAGACTATGACCTCCAGCTCGGTGAATTCTGCGAGAACATACAGGCGGAAGAGTGACCGATTATAGTTGCGATAAACAGAAAAAATTCTGGAGTCAAAAATGAACAATTCTTACTTGCCATATCAGAACGAATTGCAGGATTGCCTATGGATGTGGGGGCATGAGACAGGCGTCTACGACGGTCCAAACAACTGCTATTGCATTCCCGTGAGCGAACCAATCGGCATGGCGCACGCCTGCGGCTACATGGGCATTCCGAATGTTTGTTCCGTCCGTTGGGAGACCTGCGGCAAGGCGCATTTGTGGCAATACCGTAATATGAAACGCTTCGGATGGGTCATCGGTCATAATCAAGAAACCTACGCGAAACTCTATCCGTTTGCGGAAAGTCTTGTGGCGGACTATCCCAATTTCACGGCGTTCGAATTGGACGATTTTTTCGACAACAAGCCTGATGTTCTACAACCGGATCCCAAAGGCGGCGAGACGCTTGTTTCGCCTGCGTCATTGACATTGCAGGAATTGGACGCCCTCAAGAAACGGATGAAAACACTACCGCATCCTGTCGAATTGCGCATTGTCCTGTACGCCAGACAGTTGAAACCGACCATCGTTCCAGCCTTGGATTATGCGGACACTGTCCTCTTCTGGACATGGAACGGAGCCGACATCAGCAAACTGCCGGAAAACTTCCATAAATACCGTGAATTGGCACCAAACAAACCGACGCTTCTCGGCATCTACATGTGGGATTTTGGCGACCGGAAACCACTCGATCTCGGTTTCATGAAAGATCAGTTGGAAATCGCTTTGGCATGGTGGAAGAGCCGTGAAATCAACGGCTTAATCTTCCACTGCACGCCATTGGTGAACAAAGACCTCCCCGCCGTCGAATACTGCCGTGAATGGATTGCGCAGCACGCCAAAGAAACACGGTGAGCCGCTTGCGGCAGAGCTTATGGCTCATGGCCTAAGGCTCTGCTATTCTGGATATTCTGGAAGTTCTGGAGATTCTGGAAATGGTTTTATTCAGCAAATCCAGAATATCCAGAATATTCAGTGAATCCAGATCTTTAAAACGCGCCATTTTTAACGGCTTCAGCATGTTCTTTCTGGATTTCAGGATCGTATGAAAGGACAGGCTCGATTTCTTTGCCATGGATGCGGCGTTCGATATAGTTCCGCGTGATGCGATGCACGAGCGGGACAAGCGCGATGACACCGATCAAGTTGGGGATGAGCATCAATCCGTTGAAGGTATCGGAAATATCCCATGCCAGAGAAGATGTCAAAACCGCGCCGGAAATGATGAGAAGGCAGAAGAAGATGCGGTAGTATTTGACCGCTTTGAGTCCGAAGAGATACTCGACGGCTTTGCTGCCGTAGTGTGACCATCCCAGAACGGTCGTGAAAGCGAAAAGGAACATCGCGATGGCCACAAACCAACCGCCGGCGAAGCCGAAGACGCTGGAGAAAGACTGAGCGACCAAAACGGCGTCATTCGTGCCGGGAGTCATCATTCCAGTATTCAGATCAATTTTGCCGGAAGTGAGAACGACTAGAGCCGTCATCGTGCAGATAACCATCGTGTCGGCAAAGACTTCAAAGATGCCCCAAAGTCCCTGTTTGACAGGTTCTTTGACGTTTGAATTGGAGTGCACCATCACGGATGAACCAAGACCTGCTTCGTTCGAGAAAACACCGCGTTTGCAACCTTGCGTAATGACAGTGGCGATTGCCGTTCCAGCGGCTCCGCCAGCGACGGCCTTGATGCCGAATGCGAACTTGAAGATGGCCGCAATGGCCGCGGGAAGAGTCGTGATATGGCAGACGCAGATGATTAAGGCACCGACAATGTACAGCAAAGCCATGAAAGGCACGACACGCTCGGCCACTGTGGCGACGCGATGCAATCCACCGATAATAACAAGGAAGCCAATGATGACCAACACCAGACCGAGAATGACGGCCACCAGCGTCACCTGCGAATCACCGCTGCCCCACAGCACGGGAGCCTGGACGTTCGCGAAAAAGACGGTTTCCACATTTTTGACGATCTTGTTGACCTGTCCCATGTTGCCGATACCAAAGGAAGCCAAAATCGTAAAGAGCGCAAAGAAAATGCTTAGCACTTTTCCCAACTGCTTGCAACCACGGAATCCGCCCAATCCTTCATTCAGATAGTACATCGGGCCGCCGCTCCATTCTTTTTCACCGTTTCTGCGACGATAATAGATGCCCAATACATTTTCAGAATAGTTGGTCATCATGCCGAGAAAAGCCGCAACCCACATCCAGAACACGGCGCCAGGCCCGCCGATGGCAATGGCCGCGGCCACACCGGCGATGTTGCCAGTACCTACGGTAGCCGCCAAAGCGGTGCATAACGCCTGAAACTGCGTGACCGCGTTTTTGTCGGACTTATCATGGGAACCTTTTGCCAAGAGCTGGAGGAACGTCTGCTGGCACCAATGACCAAGATGGGTGATTTGGAAAAAGCCTGTAATGATCGTAGTAAGCAGTCCGGTGCCGAGAAGGAGCACCAGACCGATTTTGACCCAGATGAAGGTGTTGATGGCGTCGTTGACGTTCGCGAGATTGGCAAGAAATGATTCCATTGTTTCCGCTTTTTGATTTGCTGCCTGACCACAAAAAAAGCTGCCGGCCTCAGGCGGAGGCTTGGCAGCTCTGGAGAAAAAAGTCAGTTGGACATTTTTTGCGCTCTTTCCTTTTGCCTGAGAGATTCAGCGGTTTGAATGATGTGCTTTAACGCATCAGCAAAATCGCCTTGCACCTTCGGCACCCCCGCACAGCGGGAGATTCTCCAGAGTTCCCTCGACCCGCAGACTACCTGCGAGCTTCATCGGGAGGATAATCGGATGCCTAAAACATCCTGTTTGCGTATTTAATATAATGAAGGTGATGCATTTTTCAATTTTTCACGGGCAAATACCATCTTCTTTTTAGCAAGACAGATATCCCGCTTGTCCCACTTGTTTCACTTGTAGAAATTATACCATCTGGAAAAACATAGATTGTATGGTAAAGTAATTCATAATTAAAAAATATATACATGTTGAAAAACAGGACGTTCCATGAGCCTTTTAGATTACGAATTTGAATCCGAATACGACTTGATGCTTTCCGCCTGGGGCGAAGGAACCGTGAAGGAAGGCAATTTCCATACGAGTCTCAGCACAATCTACCGGAAATTCAAAAAGGAATTCTCACGCGAGCCCAGGGATGTCTCCCTTTTGATTGAAGACACCTACGCATACGGCTACGACTATGGTTTCATGGAAATCGACACCGCCTTCCTTGAAAAATTGAACACGCTTGCGGAATTGATTCTACCCGATTCGATAACGACCATCAACATGACGCCGACATTGGAGCAAATCCTCAAGCGAAACAATGTCCTGATACGCGGTTCCTTTGATTCCTTCGCGGAAAAGTTCGCGGCGGAGAACAAGCTTCATTTCAGGCCTGCGAACTTTCTCTTCGCCAAGTATGTGTTTGAGCCTGCACAGGAAACAACGTTGATGACCATGATGTTCAAACGAAACGGCAACGTGGTGGTGGAGGAATCCGTCAGTTCCCCCGGTTCGTCCGCCGGAAACACCTTCGGCGGAACATTCTACCGTGATCTCCCGAAGAACTTCTACAAAGTGAAGACGGTAGAGCAAATCGCCGGAATGTTCAGCGACCGCACGGCCAAAGCGATTCTCGAAAATGGCAGACTGGCCGATTTCATCGAAAAAGCCAAAACTCACAAAATATTCATGGGGAAGAACTAAACGAACTATTTCTGCTGTCACTGAAATTTGGGAGGTCTTTATGGAAACAGCAACAAGAGAAAAATTGGCAAAAATTGCAAAAGAAAAAGCTCAAATCCCGTTTCACGGATATGTTAATGGGCAAGAGTCAAATATTGCGCCAATCATTCAATTTTTCCCAAAATGGAACCTAAACGAAGCGGATGGATTGTGGTGCGCGGCGTTTGTTTATTATTGCTGTGTGGAAGCAGGCTTCGACATTCCTTATCGACCAAAAGAATGTACAACATGCCATCTGGCAGGTTGCATTGCATGGGAGGAATTCGCCATCAACGATAAACAAATAGAATATCATAAAGGATCGGAAGCTTTTGTTCCTGATGCCGGTGATATCGTCATTTATGATCGAGTTTTCAACAATCATGAACACGACCATATGGGTATTATTTTGCGCAAACAAGAGAATACAATTCTTGTGGCGGAGGGAAATATCCATAACATGTCAGGAATTATCGAACGCCCAATAGACGAACACATAAGGGCATATATTCGAATTCCAAATGGTTATAAATATTTGAAGAACAAACCACTAACCACTAACCACTAACCACTAATCACTTTCTATATTTGTCAGAATACCAACGAGGAATAATCGTTCGAAAGTCATCAAAATCAATAAAAGCCCTTTTGGCTCTTGCCACCATCCCCTCAATTTCTTGTTGACCGAATTTCTCCGCCCATTTTATGGAAAACAAAGACGCCTGTGCGACATAAACGGCATTGGCAATCCAAAAATCCATTGGCACAGAATCATCAAAATAGGCATCTATTTGTCCTATGCAATAAGGAATGCTGCTCTCAATTCCAAAATTCTCTAATTTATAAAACTCCTCAAATGGGTCACCAACCTCCCATCGGTTAAAATCTATAACACCGATGGAAGCATTTTTCATATAGATCAGATTTCCAGGATGAAAGTCACCATGCAAGTAAACAGGCGATTTCTTCCATATCTGATTGATGTTTTCCTTTACATATTGAAGCGCTATTTCATCATTCGGTATTCGCAGACCAGATTCTTCATACTTTGCTAACTGAAGCAGTTTCTTTTCTTTCTTTGTCTTAATGGGAATATCTTCTTTTTCTAATGGAACCGAATGAATTTTCTTTAATATTTGTCCTGCTTGTCGTCCTAACCGATATTGCTCTTTATCAGAAAGTTGCGGTAGTGCTGTCTCCAAGTCACATCCTTCAAGCCAGGTCAAAAGCATGTATGTGTTTTGATTCTCATTGCATACACCGAACTCTCTAGGCATCGACATCTCGAAGCCTAGTTTTGAGTATTTTTCGATGATCTCAAACTCTTTCTTCTTTTGATCGTATTCGTCAATACTCGATACTCGAAGAAGAAGATGTTCATCCGTTTGGGTTCTTATATGATATTTCTTATCAGATGACCAGCCTTTGTCTATAGGCTCCACAGAAGCCCAATTGATACTTGATTGAATATCCAGAAACATCTCTTATAATCCCCCAAAAGTAAATGAATCACTCAAAGTTTACTCCCATTCAATCGTCGATGGGGGTTTGGAGGAAATATCATATACCACGCGGTTGATGCCACGAACTTCGTTGATGATGCGGTTGGACATGCGGGCCAAAACATCGTACGGGATGCGTGTCCAATCCGCCGTCATCGCGTCGATGGAATTGACGCTACGAATGGCGCACGTGTATTCGTATGTGCGCTGATCACCCATCACGCCGACGCTTTTCACGGGAAGCAATACGGCAAACGTCTGCCATATCGTCTTGTAATCCGGAAGCTTGCGGATTTCCTCCTGCACACGAATATCCGCCTGCTGCAAAAGACGGACTTTTTCCGCCGTCACTTCACCGAGAATGCGCACGCCAAGACCGGGGCCGGGGAACGGTTGACGATCCAACAGTTCATCGGCCATGCCCAAAACGCGACCGACACCGCGCACTTCATCCTTGAAAAGCTCTTTCAACGGTTCGACCAATTCGAACTTCAAATCCGGCGGCAGGCCGCCGACATTGTGGTGACTTTTAATGGTTTGCGACGGTCCTTTGCGCGGCGAACGGCTTTCAATCACATCCGGATAAATCGTGCCTTGCGCAAGATAGCGGCAATGACGGAAACGACGGGCCTCTTCGGCAAACACATCAATGAACAACTTGCCGATGGTCTTGCGTTTATCTTCCGGATTATCAAGTCCTTTCAGCGCATCATAGAAGCGTTCGGCGGCATGAACAACCGTCAAATCCAAGCCCAGATTCTTATGGAACATCTCTTCCACTTGCTCGGCTTCATGATAGCGCAACAGGCCGTTATCAACGAAAATACAGTGCAACCGTTTGCCGATAGCTTTGTTCAGCAGAACCGCCGTCACGGAGGAATCGACACCGCCAGAAAGTCCGAGAACCACTTCGTCGTCACCAACTTGCGCTTTCATCTTGGCAACCGTATCTTCAACCCATGACGACAGTTTCCAATCCGCCACGCAGTTGCAGATGCCGAAGACGTAATTCTTGAGAATATCCGTTCCAAACTGCGTATGAACGACTTCCGGATGGAACTGCAACGCATAGAAGCGTTTTGCGTTGTCATACATCGCCGCGAATGGACACGTTGCGGAAACGGCGCCACGCTCGAAACTGCCAGGAATGGCCTCTACGCGATCGCCATGGCTCATCCAAACGGTAATCGTGGAAGGAATGCCTTCAAACAACGGATTGCCGGGCATGATTTCAATCGGCATTTTGCCATATTCGCGTTCCGTTCCGGGCACAACCTTTCCGCCGAGTTTGTAGGACATCAATTGCATGCCGTAGCAGATGCCCAAAACAGGCAGCCCCATGCTGAAAATGGCCGTATCGACGGTTGGCGCGCCATCTTCGAACACGCTGTTTGGGCCACCGGAGAGGATGATTCCCGCAGGCGGATTCTTTTTCAATTCTTCCGCCGTCGTGTCGCAACGGATGATTTCCGAATAGACTTCCATCTCACGGATGCGGCGCGCGATCAGCTGCGTATATTGCGAACCGTAATCAAGAATTGCAATCCATTGTTTGCCCATATTATATGCCTTTTTTGCAAAAGAATCTCAATAACTCATACGCGTCGGGATGCCTGCATCCCGCATGGCGCGTTTGATGTCTGTAATCGTGTAGTCGCCTGTATGAATCATACCTGCGACGATGGCCGCATCCGCATGCGCGTCACGAAAAACCGTCACCAGATGTTCGGGCTTGCCCGCACCGCCAGACGCCACGACAGGAACGCCGACGGCTTCCGCAATCAATTTCGTGATCGTCAGTTCGAAGCCTTCGCGTGTTCCGTCCGCATCGACCGAATTGACAACGATTTCCCCTGCTCCCAAATCAACGGCGCGTTTCGCCCATTCGAGAGCGTCCATGCCGGTAAATTCACGAAAACCGCGCGTCGTGATTTCATATCCGCATGGGCATTTCGGACTATGGACAGGATCCATGCCGAGCACGATGCACTGCCGCCCGAACGCCGCCGCACCTTCTGCGATGATGTCCGGCTGGCGAACCGCCAATGAATTGACGGAAATCTTCTCCGCGCCCGCGAGAATGACGCGTTCCATATCCGCCACGCATGAAATGCCGCCACCGACGGCCAGTGGAATGTGGATGGATTTCGCGACTTCCGTCACCATCTTGATGTCGATAGGACGACGTTCGGCGGACGCCGTGATATCATAGACGACCAATTCGTCCGCACCGCCATCCGAATAGGCAACGGCCATTTCGACAGGATCGCCCAAATCGATATTATTCTTGAATTTCGTCCCTTTCGTGACGCGCCCCTGACGGACGTCCAGACATGGTATGAGTCGTTTTGTCAGCATGTTACAAACTCCTTCAGGAGCTTCAGCCCAGCCTTTCCAGACTTTTCCGGATGGAACTGGTAGGCGAACAGATTCCCTTTACGGACGGCGCTTGTGAACGTGACGCCCGCATATTCCGTCCGCCCCGTCGTGTACGGGCCGATTTCCGCGTAGTAGGAATGGACGAAATAGTAGTCGATATCGCCGTTCACTTGATTCCAGCCGATTTCGGGAATCTTGTAGCCAGGCGTGTCCGGAAAGCGTTTCACTTTGCCGGGCAGGATGTTAAGCAGATTGACACCGCCGTCCTCTTCGGAATATTCGAACAAAATCTGCATGCCCAGGCAGATGCCGAGAAACGGCTTGCCCGACAACGCCTGTTCACGAACGAGATCCGCCAATCCGAACGCCTCAAGATTCTCCATGGCGCTTTTCGCCGCTCCGACGCCGGGAAAGACAACGCGGTCCGCCTTGGCGATAAAATCCGCCTCATGCGTCACAACCGCTTCGACGCCCAAGGAGGCGAAGGCGTTTAAGACGCTTGTGCAATTGCCTGCCTTGTAGTCGATTATCGCTATCGTCATTGGACACCTGCCTTATTGAGATGATAATTCATCATGCGCGGGGAAAGCCCCAATTCGCGGCCCGCGGCGGTACGATTGCCGTTGTGGCGCTTCAAGGCGTTCTCCAAAATATGCTTTTCAACCATGGCCATCTGTTTTTCAAAGGAGAGCTGTTCATCGGGATTGAACGGATCTTCCGTGAAATCAGGGGATTGCATTGTCGGCGGGAGATTGTAGCAATGGATGCAATCGTCTTTCGCCGTCAACACGGCGCGTTCGATGCAGTTTTCCAGTTCGCGGACATTGCCCGGCCATGAATACGACTGAAGCAGATTGGCCGCCGGCGACGAAATGCTCGTGATGTTCTTCCCATATTTGGCGCTCATCTTCGAGAGGAAATGCTGCGCCAACGGCAGAATGTCCTCCGCGCGTTCCACAAGCGACGGAACGATGATGGGAAACACGGACAGCCGATAGTACAAGTCTTCGCGGAAAAGCTTCCGCGCCATCAAATCTTCCAGATTACGGCTTGTCGCCGCGATGAAACGGACATTGCTTTTCAACTCTTCATTGGAGCCAATTCGCGTGAACGTGCGCTCCTGCAGAAAGCGCAACAGCTTCACCTGCACGGAGATAGAAAGATCGCCGATTTCGTCCAGAAACAGCGTTCCACCGTTCGCCGCCTCGGCCAAACCGATGCGACGTTCACGTGCGTCCGTAAATGCGCCTTTTTCATGGCCGAACAGTTCGGATTCGACCAATGTCTCCGGCAAAGCCGCGCAATTGAAGACCACAAACGGCTTCTTACTGCGTGGCGATAGACCTTGTATCGCTCTCGCCACCAACTCTTTACCCGTTCCACTGGCACCACGGATCAGCACCGTCGCGTCACTGGACGCGACTTGACGGATCTGTTCATACACAATTCGCATCTTCTTGCAATTGCCGACGAATTGGTCCGGATTATTCGGAAGCATGCGGCGCAGGAAACGATTTTCCTCCTGCAACGCTTCGCGCTCCGCGCTCTCTTCGCGGCAGACGACCGCCGCTTCCGCCGTGATGTTGGCGATGATTTCCAAAAACGCCACGTCCTTCGTCAACGCACTCGTGTCCTCCTGTATCTCCTTATCGACGGACAGCGTTCCAATGACCTGTCCTAAGTATATCAGCGGCACACAGATAAACGACAACGGCTCATTGACGCCACGGCTCTTCGTGCGGTTCAGAAAACGGCGATCCTTCCGGACATCGACGACGATTTCCGCCTTGCCCGTTTTCGCGACAAGCCCCGTGATGCCTTCGCCGATATGGTAGCGGCCCAAGACACGCTCTTCCGCGTTAAGCCTGCGCGACGTCGCTTCAATGCGCAATTCATCGCCTTCCAACAGCGTAAACGTGCCGCGCAGCATGCTCATTTGGTGCTCAAGAATCTCAAGCACCTCTTCAAGCAGACGGCGGACGTTCTTCTCCCGCACGAGAACGGACGTAATCTCCCGCAGCACAGATATTTCCGATAATGCACTCATGGTCATGGCGTAGTATTGGTATTTCTGAATGATGGCGTTCGTCATGGCGGTCACCTGCTGATCTTTGATGATAAACTGACGACTGCCACGCCTTTGGTAAAGCGGATTCGCATACCAACAGCGAACTTCCGGCTTTTTCTATAATATAAAGCGTCAACAGTCATTTTCTTGCCATTCTACCACATTTGCCGTTGTTTTGGCCACTACGCCGCTCCACGCTACTCCGCGCAAGCCGCATTGGCGACCATGCGATGGTATTCCTGAAGGGAGCAAATATCGACGCGTCCCGCGTCAACTGCCGAATTGCCAAGCCCTTCCGTGGCCATCTGCAAGGCCGCTGTCGTCGTCGTGATCGGAAGACCGAATTCGATGGCCAGCGAACGCATTTTCGCGCCGTCGTCGCCAACGTCCGGAATGTTCACAATCCAGCCGATCTTCTTCTCGAGAATCAAATCACGCAGGTTCGGGCGACCTGCCGTGAGTCTGAAGACGGCGTGGCATGGAATGCCCGCCGCGTAAAGCATCTCGCCTGTTCCAGCCGTCGCATAGAACTCGAACTGATGGACTTCCGCCAGATGCTTGATGTATGGCAACGCCAACGACTTGTCAGCGTCGCGAATCGAAAGGAACAAGCCGCCCGAACGCGGGATGCGGTTGCCCGCCGCGTCCTGCGACTTCAGATAGGCGTTCGCGGCATCGATGTCCAGCCCCATGACTTCGCCTGTGGATTTCATTTCAGGAGAGAGGGTTATATCGACGCCAGGGAATTTCGCAAACGGGAAGACGGCCTCCTTGAAGGCCGAATACGGAATGCGCGGCGACTGCGTGAAACCAAGCTCCGCCAACGTCTTGCCCGCCATGCACAGTGCGGCATGTTTGGCCAGCGGGACGCCTGTCGCCTTGCTCGCAAACGGCACCGTCCGCGACGCACGCGGATTGACTTCAATCACATACAG
>JAFZAB010000083.1 GCA_017548425.1 Victivallales bacterium | reverse complement strand
CTTACTTCGCCTTTTCGAGGGCTTCCTGCTGCATGCGGTGGATGAGGCCTTCAGGATCCTTCGACTTGGTAACCAAATCACCGTAGGAAATCTTGCCTTCCGTGTAGAGCTGCAGGAGGTGCGCGTCCAGCGTGTTCATGCCGAATTTCGCACCGGTCTGGATATCGGATGTGATACGGAAGGTTTTGCCGTCACGGATCAGAGCGGCGATGGACGGCGTGTTGATCATGATTTCGAATGCGGCGACACGGCCCTTCTTGTCGATTCGCTTCAAGAGGACCTGCGAGATGACGCAGATCAGCGTGGAGGCGAGCTGCGTACGAACCTGCGCCTGCTGGGTGGTCGGGAAGGAGTCCACGACACGGTCGATGGTTTCGGCGGCTCCCGTTGTATGCAGGGTTCCGAAAACCAAGTGACCGGTTTCGGCGGCGGTGATGGCGGCGCCGATGGTCTCCAAGTCACGCATTTCACCGACGAGAATGGTATCAGGATCCTGTCGCAAGGCGCGTCGAATGGCGTCTGCGAACGTCGGCACGTCGTTGTGGACTTCGCGCTGAGTGACGATGGAGTTCTTGTGGTTGTGGTAAAACTCAATCGGGTCCTCGATCGTGATGATATGGTCTTTCTTCTCGACGTTGATAACGTCGATCATGGAAGCGAGCGTCGTTGACTTGCCGGAACCAGTAGGACCCGTGATGAGGACGAGGCCACGCGGACGGAAGAGCACGTCTTTCACGGAGTTTGGCAGACCGATCTGGGCCATCGTCAGCAAGTCGTTCGGGATGGTACGCATGACGATACCAATATCGCCTCTGGCTTTGAAGACGGAAACACGGAAACGGCAACGGTCGCCGAAAGCGAAACCAAAGTCAACGGTACCATCCTGTTGTAGCTTCTGCTGGTTTGCTTCGGACGTGATGGCCTTCATGAGGTATTCACTGTCTTCGGGCGTGAGGGCAGGACCGTCCAACTGTGTCATTTCACCGTGAATACGGAGGACGGGCGGCGCTAAGGTATGGATGTGAAGGTCGCTGGCGCCTTCCTCGAGGACGAGGTCCAGCAGGTCGGTCATTTCATAATGTGGCATAATCTATCTACCTGAACATAAACGGGAAAGAGCTTCCCACCGAAATTACATAATGGTATAAGTAATGACTTCCGAGGCGGTTGTGATGCCTTGGAGGACTTGGTTGATGCCGTCCTGACGCATGGTGATCATGCCCTGATTGACGGCGCATTCCTTGATGTACTGCGTCGGTTTACGCTGCGTGATGAGCTGCTGGATTTCCGGCGTGATATGGAGAAGTTCGAAGATACCGACACGTCCCTTATAACCGGTGTTGTTGCAAACATCGCAGCCACGGCCGTGATAGAACTTACGTCCGGCGAGTTCTTCGCGGGTAATACCGAGCAACTTGAGCTCCGTGTCATCAGGATCATACTCTTCCTTGCAGTTACGGCAGACGCGGCGGATAAGTCGCTGGGCGAGAACACCGATCATGGTGGAGGCGATTAGGAAAGGCTCGATACCCATATCAATGAGTCGCGTAACGGCACCGGCGGAGTCGTTGGTGTGGAGCGTGGAGAGAACCAAGTGTCCCGTCAGGGAGGCCTGGACGGCCATGGCGGCGGTTTCCGTATCACGAATCTCACCAACCATGATTCGATCCGGGTCCTGTCGCAAGAAGGCACGCAGAGCGGATGCGAACGTCATACCGACGTTTTCACGAATCTGAACCTGCATGATGCCGTCGATATCGTACTCGATAGGATCCTCTGCCGTCAGCAGCTTGTCTTCAATGGTATTGATTTCCTTCAGACCGGAATAAAGCGTCGTGGTCTTACCGGAACCGGTAGGCCCCGTGACGACGAAGATGCCGTTCGGGCGGGAGATGATGGCGCGGATGTCTTTGACGGTCTGCGGCGTCATGCCGAGGGCGTCCAGATCCAAGTTAACGACGGATCGGTCAAGAATACGGAGAACGACGGATTCGCCGTAACGCGTTGGGAGTGAGGAGACACGGATATCGATCGGGCGTTTGTTGATGCGCAGTTCGATACGTCCGTCCTGCGGGATACGGCGTTCGGCGATGTTCAGGTTGGCCATAACCTTGATACGGGAGATGACAGGAATGGCAAGATGTTTCGGCGGAGGCGCAATTTCGATCAGAGCACCGTCCAAACGGTAGCGGATACGGAATTCATCGGAGAACGGTTCGAAGTGAATATCGGACGCTTTGTCTCGGATGGCCTGCTGGAGGACCAGATTGACGAATCGGACGATAGGCGCGTCGTTGGCGGCCTTTTCGAGGGCATCCGCGTCGCTGAGATCGACGCCTTGCGCATCATGGATTTGCTTCAATTCGTCCAAGATGCTTTCGATGGAGTTGTTGGCTTCCGGATAGTAGATATCAAGATATTCATCGATTTCGGCGGGTATGCCGACATAGACGCGGCATTCGCGGTCCAACGCGAAGGGCAGTTCGTCGATAAGCTTGTGGTTGAGTGGTTCACGGGCGGCGACGACGAGCACGTTGTCATCTTCGACGGCGATTGGAATGACACCGTAGAAGCGCGCGATATCCGCCGTGATTTCCTTCATGACGTCTTCGTTGATTTCATGCTTGTGGAAGGAATAGACCTCCGTGCCGAGATTTTCGGCGATGAGCTGGAGGAGCTGGTCTTCCGTGATGATATCGAAGTTGTAGAGGATGTTGACGAAAGGCTGGTTGTACTGCGCACTTTCCTCATAAGCCTCTTCAAGCTGGTCTTCGGTGGCGATTTTGGCGTCTAGCAGTAGATGCCAGATCACGCTTGCATCAGCGTCAATGTCCATGTTCGGCATGATATGTAGTTCCTATATTATTAATAGTATAATGTTTTTTTGCTTTTCAGGGTGGGCTTATGCCTCGTCGTTGACGGTGATACGGATGACTTCGGCAAGTGTCGAGAGTCCGGCGGCGGCTTTTCTCATACCGTCCTGACGCAGCGTGCGCATGCCGATTTCCATGGCGCGGCGGCGGATGACGGAAGCGTCCGCCATCTGGTAGATAAGGCCTTCGATGGAAGCGTCCAGAATAAAGATTTCATAGATTCCGAGACGGCCTTTGTATCCTTTGTTGCATTCGGAGCAGCCAGTGCCTTGGACGAACGTGCTGTTTTCGACCTCCTCTTTCGAGAGGCCGAGTTTTTCCGCCTCAAGTTCCGTCGGCACATGTTTTTCCGAACAGAATTTGCATGCGCGGCGGAGGAGTCGCTGAGCCATGATGGCTCGAACGGAGGATGCGACAAGGAAGGGTTTGATACCCATATCGATGAGTCGCGGAATGGCGGACGGCGCGTCGTTCGTGTGCAGCGTGGAGAAGACCAAGTGTCCGGTCAGAGCGGCGTTGATGGCGATTTCACCAGTTTCCGAGTCACGGATTTCACCAACCATGATGACGTTAGGAGCCTGACGTAGCATGGAACGAAGGGCTGCGGCGAACGTGAGGTTGACTTCTGTGTTGATCTGGACTTGGTTGATACCGGAAAGTTCGTATTCGACAGGGTCTTCGGCGGTGATGATCTTTCTCGTCGGCTGGTTGAGGGCGTGGAGGAAGGAGTAGAGGGAGGTGGTCTTGCCCGAACCGGTAGGACCGGTCACGAGGAAGATGCCGTCCGGGATATTGATGATTCGTTCGATGGTCTGCTGGTCGTCTTCGAAGAATCCAAGTTCGGAAATACCCAACATAACACCGGACTTATCAAGAATACGCATGACGATGGATTCACCGAAGTTGGCGGGAATGTCTGACACACGCAAGTCCAGGTCTCGTCCAAGAGCGGTGATACGAATACGTCCGTCCTGAGGGATACGATGTTCAGACAAGTCCATGCCGGCCATCAGTTTAAGACGGGAGATGATCTGATTCTGGAGGTATTTCGGCGGGTCTTTCTGCTGGTTGAGCACACCGTCGATGCGGTAGCGGAGACGGAAACGCTTCTCCAACGGCTCCAGATGGATATCGGATGCGCGGGTACGGAAGGCTTCCAGAATGAGCAGTGACACGAAGCGGATGATTGGCGCTGAATCTTCGCCGTTTTCCTTGTTGTCCTTGGCGTCCATCGTGACGTCCTGCGTGGCGCCGACGGTCAAGTCCGTGGTGGCTTCAGTCATATCTTCCAGAATAGAACTGGCGTCACCTTCCATACTGCCGTAGTAGCTGCCGAGGGCCTGTTCGATCTGGCGTTTCGTGGAGATGACGGGCTCGACCTCCATCTTCAGAAGATAGCGGATGGAGTCGATGGTCTCAATGTCCGTCGGGTCCGCGATGGCGACGCGCAAGATGCCGTTTGCGAAGGAGACAGGCACAGTTTTATAGCGGAAGGCGACGTCTCGCGGGACGAGCGTGATGACTTCCGTCGGGACTTTGGCGGAGGCATGATCGAAGTCATACGTGTCCATGCCGTATTCGGCACCAAGGAGCTGCATGACATCCTGCTCGGAGATGAACTTCAGATTATAGAGCGCGTCCAGCGTGGAGGATTCCTCGCTTGAGGCGCGTTCTTTTGCCTCCTTTAGCTGTTCGTCATCGACAAGGCCTTGCTGAACAAGCAGATCGACAATGAAATCATCAATATCTAACACGGCAGTCACTCTGTTAAAGGGTTGATACTATTATCGGATTTTAGCTAATTTAAAAAAATAATGCTTAATTTCCATCTGTCAAAAGAATAACCTTAATATTTGATTATATTTATAGAGAAAAAGAAAAGTTAAAATGCACGAAACATGACAAGATATGACAATGAAAGGCAAATTGGTCGATATTAAGCGTTTTGCGGTGCATGACGGACCAGGGATTCGGACGACTGTGTTTTTGAAAGGCTGTCCGTTGCGTTGCCGTTGGTGCCACAATCCGGAAAGCCGTGAGACAAAGCCGGAGTTGGCGTTTTTGGCGCATAAATGCGTCCAATGCGGCGATTGCATGGCGGTCTGCCCGCATGGCGCACACATTTTTGGCGACGAAGGCCATAAGATTGATCGCACAAAGTGCGTCGCCTGCGGACGTTGCGCATCGGAATGCCTCCATGACGCCTTGGTGTGGTATGGTATGGAGCAAACAGTGGAAGACGTCGCGGCGGCCGTTTTGGAGGACAAGGCATTCTACGACCATTCGGGCGGCGGAGCGACGGTATCCGGCGGGGAGCCGCTTTTGCAGGCGGATTTCTGCTTGGAACTATTTAAGATATTGAAAAACAACGGAATCCATTGCGCTGTCGATACTTGCGGATTGGTTCCATGGGAGCGTTTCGAGACGGTTCTGCCGTTGGCGGACATGTTCCTCTACGATCTGAAACAGATGGATTCCGCGAAGCATCGCGATGGGACGGGTTGCGGCAACGAACGGATTCTCGAAAATCTTGTAAAATTGTCCAAGTCAGGCAAACCGATAGAGATACGGATGCCGTTGATTCCACAATACAATATGGACGACAACGACATCCGGCAGGCAGGAGAGTTTCTCTCGAAGTTGGAACATATTGTCGGCGTGAGACTTCTGGCGTACCACGCGATGGCGCGGTCGAAATTCACGGCGATTGGCGTAGAGGACACGATGCCGCACGTCGAATCGCCGACCGCTGATGATCTGGAAGCGGTGGCGGACATTCTGCGCGGCTATGGCCTCAACGCCATTAATTCAAAAAAATAAGCGACAAAAGCGACAAAAGAGACGAAAGAGACAATAATTTCAGATATTTAGCACAGCATAGCCGTATGGCAGCAAATCGAATCTAGCCGTGCCGTCCGGCAGGCGGCGCCATGCGACGCCGCTAGCCAGAAGTTCGTCCCACAAATCGATGTTGCCGCATTCCGTCTTGACAGCAACAGCAAGCGGTTCGTCTGTCGTATTGACAACCGTCAGAACGGTTTGCTCCTCTGCCGTGCGGAGGAAAGAAACGACGGCTTCCGGGCGGTCGTTGTCCAGCCAGACGGTCTCGCCTTCCTGCAAGGCGATATTGCCGTGGCGGAGAGTGGTCAGCGATTTCGTGAATTCAAGGCGGTTTTCGCCGATGTCGGAAAGGGCGAGCGACCAGTCGATGACGAGATTCTTGCCGTGGTCGCGGTTGGCGAAAATACAGTGATGACTGTTGTCCGCAATCTCTTCGCCGTTGTAAATGAACGGGATGCCGTCAATGGTGAAATTCAGCAGCATGGCGGCTTGGACAAGTTCGGGCGAACCGATCATGTTCCAACGGGCGTCGCCAAAATCCATGGAGAGGTCGTGGTTTTCGAGATTGCGCAGGAAGAGCGTCCCCTGCGGCATTTTGTCGCGCATGGCGGTCCATCTTTCAATCAAATGGGAGGCAGGCATTTTCTTGATGAAGACGTTGCGGATGGCGATCGCCCATGTAAAACCGTAGCTGATGTCATAGGCATTGACGGTCGCAAGCGGATTTTCGCTTTCCGCCAGCATGATGACGTCTTCTTTGATGGCTTCGATGCGGCGGCGGCCTTCTTCCCAGAAGTCTTCTGGAACGGATTGTTCGACATCCGTGCGGAAGCCATCGACATCGAAATCGCGCACCCAGTATTCCATGTTTTTCCAAAAATATTCGCGCAGTTCGGGGCAGTCAAAATTCAGTTCAGGGAAGTGCCATCTGCCGTTTTTGACAGTTCCATCTTCATTGCGTTTCACGAAATCCGGATGATCTTCGATGAAGACGGCGGTCGGCCCGCAATGATAATAGACGAGATCGAGCATAACCAGCAGGCCGAGGCTATGGGCGGTGGTGACAAAACGCCGAAGATCGTCATCGGTGCCGTATTCGGGATCCGTGTGGTAATAATCTTTTAGGCGATACGGGCTGTAGGGGTTGTCCATTTTGGAGGCGTTTTGGCGGTCCGACCAGAATTCCGTACGCGGGTCGTCATCCGCCACCATCTGCGGGCAGAGATAGACGATATCGACGCCAAGCGACGCGATGTGCGGCAGCATGCGAATAGCGGCCTTCAACGTTCCTTCAGGCGTGAACGGACGGAGGAACAATTGATACATGACGGCGCTGCGGACGAAATCCGAAACTTCCTTGGCGGGTGTCTGGTTGGGCATGAAGGCTCCTTATGGATAGATTAATATATGTAATGATATTATTTGTATAAACATATAGATGATTTCAGGAATTTCTCCATGTATCATTCCACGTTTTCAAACGATGCGTTTTCAGTTCTTTCGATAGTTCCTGTAGCCGTAGTATTGTTTGGTGACGCATTCGTCCGGCAGTTCTGCAAGAAAACGGCTCGGCATGCGCGGCTCGCGATGATTCCACATCATGCGCGTCGCACAGTGAATCAGGCATAACTGCTTCTTGGCACGTGTGATACCAACATAGAAAAGACGTCGTTCCTCTTCGACGCCGTCTTCGTCATACAGGCTGTTCGAATGCGGAAGCAGCCCTTCTTCGACGCCTGTGATGAAAACATACGGAAACTCCAGCCCTTTCGAGCTGTGGAGCGTCATGAGCGTGACAAAATCCGCGTTGGCGTCATGTGCGTCAACATCCGAAACGAGAGCGACTTCCTGCAAGAATGAATTGAGATCCGCGTCGTCATGTTCGTCCGCGAACGTGGCGGCGTTGGAGATCAATTCATGCATGTTGTCTTTTCGGTCCTCCGCGTTGATTTCTCCTTCGTATTTTTCCTCAAGTCCCGATATTTCAAGAACTTGTTCAATGCAATCCGCCAGCGGCGCTATCGGAATCTCCATAAGGCTTCGGATAAATTTCGCAAACGCCTTGACTTTGGGGCTCGCCTTTGGATACAGCGATTCGAAATCCGGAGCCGAAAGAAATTCGACAACGGGTCTATGTTGCTCCAACGCAATGGCTTCAAGCTTGGCCAACGTCGCGGAACCGATGCCGCAACCCAAGCAACCGATGATGCGTTCAAGCGAGATGATGTCGCTCTTGTTGACTTTCACTCGCAAAAACGCAAGGAAGTCTTTGATTTCGGCGCGTTCATAGAAACGGATGCCGCCAAGCAGTTGATACGGAACATGATTGCGAACAAACGCCTCTTCCAACGTGCGCGACTGGCTGTTCGTTCGGTAGAAGACGGCGATGTCTTTCAGATCCTCCCCCATGGCCCGCAACGTCATGACTTTCTGGCATAGCCATTCGGCTTCCTGCATGTCCGTTCCGGTCGTGATGTCATAGACGGGGCAGCCGATGTCGTTGTCCGTAAATAGCTCCTTTTCGAAACGGTTGCCGTTGTTGACGATAAGATGGTTGGCGGTTTCGAGGATGACCTGCGTGGAACGGTAGTTTTGCTCCAGACGGACGATTCGCGCGTCTGGATAGTCGTCTTTGAAACTCATGATGTTATGATAGTCCGCGCCGCGCCATGAATAGATGCTTTGGTCTGGATCACCTGTCACATGGATGTTCTGCGACGGTCCGACAAGCAGCCGCATCAATTCATATTGGAGATGATTCGTGTCTTGATATTCGTCTATCAATATGTAACGGAAGCGGTTATGATAGATATCGCGAACGTCCGGATGTTCCTCCAACAGCCTGGCCGTCAAAAACAGAAGATCATCGAAATCGACGGCGTTGAGCTGAACCATCTTCTCTTCGTAGAGATCCGCGATTTTCGCAAGTCTTTCCGGCTGCGAGAGATTCTGACCAACGGCGAAATCAAAAAACGGCTGCCGCTGGCATTTCGCTTTGGAAATCAATTCGTTGACAGCCCGCGGCGTCATGCCTTCCGGAAGCTTGAGATTCGCTTCTTTGAGGATTTTTTTCAAGACGGACTGCTGTTCGGATGTGTCGTAAATCGTAAAATCGCGTGTACGGCCTGTCTTTAAAAGTTCGATGTCCGAACGAAGGAACCGCGCGCAGCAAGAATGGAACGTGCCGCATGCGCGCGGTTCTTCTCCGACCAACGCCGCGACACGGCTTTTCATTTCCTTCGCGGCTTTGTTCGTAAACGTCATGGCCAGAATTTGGCTTGGCCAGACGCCTTGTGATATAAGGTATGCAATACGGCGCGTCACCACACGCGTCTTGCCGGAACCCGCTCCCGCGATGACCAGCATCGGCCCGTCCTTATGGATGACCGCTTCCAGCTGCGGTGGTGTCAAATTGGAAAGTATGTCATCATCCATGTTTGTTCAGCGGGCGGGTTGCGGCTTACGGCGAATCACTTGTCGTCTTCAGGCGCGATATCGCCGCTCTTCGGAATGTTTTCGAGAATGCCATCCGCCTCCAGCATGTTGCGCAGCTTGTCCAACGCCTGGTTCTGGATTTGGCGGACGCGTTCGCGTGTACGGCCGATGCTCTGGCTGACTTCTTCAAGCGTCTTGGCGCGGTCGCCGTTCAGGCCGAAACGCAACGTCAGAATCGTGCGTTCGCGTTCTTCGAGGCGGTCGCAAAGTTTGATCATATGGCTGAGGGTCTCTTCGTCCTGCACCAATTCGTCCGGAGCGGCGGATTTGTCATCCGGAATGATGTCACGGAATTCGCCGTCTTCGCCATGCTGGATAGGATCATGGAGGGAGATGGTCGTCGTCTTGCCGAGGCGGAGACCTGTGACGGTACGTTCCGTCAGATTGACTTCGCTGGCGATTTCCTTATCCGTCGGATCACGGCCGAGATTTTCCGTAAGTTTCGCCTTGGCGGCCTGGATTTTCGAAATCTTGGAGGCTGATTGCACAGGAATACGGATCGTGCGGGCCTGGTTGGCAAGTGCGCGGCGCATCGACTGTTTGATCCACCAAGCGGCGTAACTGGAGAGCTTTGCGCCTTTGCTCGGATCAAATTTCTCCACGGCGCGCATGAGGCCGATGTTCCCTTCGGAAATCAAATCCAGCAGCGGAAGGCCGAGCCCTTTGAAATCATGGGCGATTTTCACGACCAGACGGAGATTGCTGCGGATTAGCTTCGCACGCGCGTCTGCGCTCGTCTGTGGATCTCCGTTCTTTATTTTTTCGGCTAGTTCCACCTCTTCGTCCGTGGAGACCAAGGGGTACTGGCCGATGTTCTGCATGTACAATTTCATCGTGTCATTGTCTGACAGCATTGCAAAAATCCTCCAAATAACGTTGTTACTTCCCCCCGCATGTTTCTTCAGCGTTCGTTGCAGAAGCATGTTTCCCGAATTTTACGCAAACAATCATTATACGCCTTTTTCCCGTAAAATGCAAGCGCATGGCCGAAAAAAAAGACAATAATGGATTATATAGCACCTTGCAGTCTCCTGCAAGCATCTTTATAACGGACATCCCCCGCCGTTTATTGACAAACATGGAAGATTTATGACGCGAACACAGGAAATCGGTGGAAAAAGTTGAAATTTTAATTAATGGCAATACATTATGTTCTTTCCATTCGTGGAATTATTCTGTTTTTTCATTAAACTCACATAGAAGCGAGGAGTTCAACATGTCCGTACATCCCAGTCTGAAGACGAAAGGTTCCGTTGGCGAAAAGCGCAACGTCATGAAGCGCTATGAGCGCATTGACCAGCTGAAGAAAGAAGGCCGCTACAAAGATGGCGACAAGGCCTGGGGTCTTCCGAAGACGAAACCTGTGGAATAAGCATCCGCTAGTTTCCAATGTCTTAAGCCGGATTTTCGTTATGTATGAAAATCCGGCTTTTTTATTTTTTCACACGATTTAGCTACAGGAGAAGACCATGCGGTTGTCGTTATTGGCGTTGATGATGAGTTCGGCGGCTTTGGTGGCGCAGTTCAAGCCTGAAATCGCAGGAATTGAAATCGGAACGCGGACGTTGCGGCCAGGCGACGCGACCTACATGACGGTGAAATTCGTCAATCGCGGCACGGAGCCGTCGGTGGAGGAATACCGCGCATTTGTCCACATCGAAGACGCCGAGAAGAAGTGCGACGTCATCCGTGGCCACCACGATCATGAACTGGTGGATTACCCAACGACGATGTGGAAGCCAGGAGAAGTCGTAACAGACGGTCCGTTCATGATTTCCGTTCCATTGTCCACGCCGCCTGGAAAATATCTTGTCCACGTCGGCATCTTCGATTTGAACGCTGGCACACGCTATCTGGACAGCTATGCGGGAGGCGAAATCACGATTGATCCAAACGCTCCGGAAGTCGTGAACAAGGCTCCCGAGCCGCTGGCGGCGGATGTGGCGGCGGCGCGGAAGGCGAAATTGGACGCGCGGCTCGATGGTGCACCGTATGTCATTGACATGCCGTCACTTCGCTTCCGTCTCTCGGCGGATGGCCGTTATTACGATCTGCTGGACAAACGCGGCGGCGCGTTGTGGCATTCCAACGCCGCCGGCCCTGCCTTCGGCTATGCCGGTTATGAGGAGAACGGTAAGAAAAAACGCGCGGAACTCATTCCGTTCGACCGTATTGTGAAAAATGAGACGGCGAATTCGTTGACGTTGGAGAAAAAAATCAACGACGATTTGCAGGTCGCCATCGTCATCGAACCAGCGACTGGTCCAGAAGGATTACGCTTCTCCATGAAAAACACGGGAAAACTGGCGGACACATGCGCTGTCCAAATTCTAAACCGTTCGTTTCCAGTATCGAACAGCGATAAAAGAGGCGCGACGGTTGTCGGCTACCGTACAGGCGAACGCTTTGATACGAATCGGTCGCTGCATCCCATCCGTCGGAGCTGGGGAACGACATACAGTTGGGATTCGACGATGGCGATGATGGGGCAGGAAAAAGACGGCTGCGCTTTGCTCATCAATTGGACGCATCCGCACACGGCGTATGATTTCATTTGCAACTGGACGTATGCGGAAAGCATGCCGGGCACGGTCGTGCAGATGATGAACATACGACTTGATCCAGGCGCGACGGAATGTTTCGTCCGCCCGCTTGGCAAAGGCTCGTTTGTGCAAATCGCGAAGGCGTATCGCGAAGTCGCGATGAATCTAGGACTTGTGAAGACGTGGAAGATGAAAGAAGCGGAATCTGGCCCCACCGTCCGCAACATGGCGGGCGCGGCGGATTTCAAGCCGTTCGTCTTCAACCGCAGCGTTCCGTCGTCTCGTTACAATCATTCGGGCAAGGTGGAGACGTATGTCGGCTACACGCTGGACGAAGTCTCGCAGATCGCGGAGCATTTGCACAATGATCTGGGCATCGACAAGGCGATGATGGTTTTGGCCGGATGGGTCCACGGCGGCTATGACAACCAGCATCCGGATCCGTTGCCAGTCGCTCCTGAACTCGGTGGAAATGAAGAACTTGTGAAAGCGTCGAAGCGGATTCGCGACACAGGCTTCCTCTTCGGTTTGCACGACAACTATCAAGATATGTACAAAGACGCGCCGTCGTGGAATCCCGACTACGTCGCGAAGAACCGCGATGGTTCGCTTGTGCAAGGCGGCAACTGGGCGGGCGGTCCATGCTGGATCGTCTGCGCGGAGAAACAGGTCGAACTCGCAAGCAGAAAAGAGACGAATCTGCCGAAGATTGAAGAGCTGTTCCATCCAACGATTTATTTCATCGATACGATTTTCGCGTCTGGCCTGTACTCCTGCTTCGATCCGAAGCATCCTGAAACACGGGCAGATGACATGAAATACAAGACCAAGCTTTGTCAGTTGGCGCGCAAGCACTTCGGGCTGTTCGGCTCCGAAGAGGGCCGCGAATGGGCCGTGCCGTATGCGGATTACATGGAAGGCGTTTTCGGCCATCGCGTCAACATCCGGAACAAGACGAGCCAGTTCCACAGCCATCTGGGCGGCGATCTGGTTCCGCTGTTCGAAATGGTCTATGGCGACTGCGTAAATCTCTACACGCATCAAAGCGACCGCGCTGTGCCCGGCCGCGACGACTACATTCTGGCCTGCATCGCCAACGCCGAAGTCCCGCTCTACAATTTCGACAATCATCTTTATTTCAAGAAAACCGCCGCAACTGTTGCTCCGATTATTTTGGAAAAGGTTGATGTAAAGCCACTTGGAGATCGAAAATTCAACATCACCTACAAATGGCGGTTCACGGAAGACTATGATAAGAATCTCAACATGTTCGTCCATTTCATCCATGAAAAGGGCGAGAAGGAGCGGGAAGGCATCGCCTTCCAGGACGACCATCCGTTGGTGACGCAACCGATGAAAGCGGGCGAAGTCATCATGGACGAACGGGTGGTCAACGTTCCGAATGGTTTCGATTCCAACATCTTATGGCGTGTCGGCGTATTCGACAAGAAGACATTGGCGCGGCAGAATGTAAAAACCTTTACTGGAAAAACGCACACCATCCACCTATTGGGCGTGTTGTCGGTTGATGAAAAGCAGACGGTCGTCTTCAAGCCAGGCGAGGCCTTGGGCTCCGATTTGTCCCGCATGGACAACGGCTGGGGTGAAGAGCATCAGCTAAATCGCACGGATGCCTTCATCAAAAACACGTATGAAGTCACGTCATGGGTTGCGCGGCTGGCGGCGGATTCGCCGATGACGAGATATATTGCAATGAATGATGATATTGAATATGCGGAATTTGGAGACATTCGTATCTGGACAAGCCATGGTGACGAACCAATGTCTTTCATAAACGATACCTTCTCGGAGGCGTTTGGCGGCCATGTAACCCTCACCAAGCATGATTTCATTGTGATTTCGCCGACGTTTGCGGCAGTCCATGCCAGAAAGATTGAAAATGGCAGCCGTGTTCCCGATTCGCCATTCCTGTTCACATTCCGTTCATTGGATGGAAAACCGTTGGACGTAAGCAAGCGGATTCGCGTCTTCCATGGTTTCGGCCAATCAAAAATCTATTTTTATGGAAGTGACATAGATGTCCGCTCGGAGGCCATTATTGAGAGATAATGCCCATAAGGATCTTTATAGAAGGAAAAGAAAAAATCGTCCCAGACGTCCCAGATATCCCAGTTATCCCAGTTATTTAACCCAATGATTCTATTGCGTTTATGATGCTTTCTACGGATAGGCCGCGGAGGCATTTATAAGCCTCCGCGCCATTCAGCGGGCATTCGCGTTTGAAGCATGGGCGGCACGGCGCGTCGGAGGCCATGATGATCCAATGGCCTCCGATCGGCCCTGTGCCAATAGGATCCGTCGAGCCGAACAACGCCACGCCTGTTTTGCCGAGCGCGGCCGCCAGATGCATCGGTCCGGAATCGTTGGAAACGACGACGGTTGCTTTCGCTAATACCGCCATCAATTGTGCAAGATTCGTCTTACCTGCTACGTTCAAGGAATTTGGGACGCTTGCGCAGGACTGTTCGGCGGCTGTTCTATCGTTCGGCCCACCAACGACGGCGATCCGCCAGCCGTTGGCTGAAAAATGTTTGGCGACAGCGTCGAAATACGACGGCGGCCACTGTTTGGCGGGGCCGTAGGCCGCGCCTGGCGCGAGAACAAGCCAACGGCCATCATTCATGCCAAGTTCCTCAGCCAGAGACAGATCGACCTTCAGCGGCTCGCAGTCAGCCGTCCATTCGACGCTTCCAAGCATGGAGGCTAATTCCAAATAATACGACAGCTGATGGCAGACGCCGACGTTTTCACCGCGCGGCCATTCGCGCAGTCGATGCGTCAGCAACAGGCTGCGGAAGCGGCCTTTGCGGCCGATGCGAATCGGAATGGCCGTCTTGCGGACGTCCATGGCGGAACCGAACGAATTTGGAAACACGACAGCCGCGCCGAAATCATGCGATTTCACGGCGGCGATTTCATCGGCGGAAATGTGTTTTCCGTCCATGGGAATGACGTCTGTAATGAATGGACAGGCTTTCCACATGGGGGCCAGATTTTTTGGCGTAAGAATCGAAATTGGAACGTTTTGCGGCACGACTTTGCGGATTTGGCCAACAGCTGGCAGCGTCATCAACGCATCGCCAAGCCAATTGGTGGAACGAATGAGAAGGCCGCCACGCCAGTCGTTGATTTGAACAGGTTGCGGAAGTGGTTCGAATTTCTTTAAGTTCGGTGAATAGAACGTCATAGAAAACAAATATTATTTAAAAATATTCAACTGTTATTTGAATAAGATAATTTGTTTTTTTTATCTGTTTTTTTAAACCAGCCTTGTCGCCGGAGGCCGATGAATGCTATTTATTTATATATTGTTTATATTCAAAAATCTTCTGCTGTTGTCGGCCTCGGCGGCAAGGCTATCTGTGAAAAATCAGTGTAATCTGTGTGATCTGTGGTTTCCTTAACAACGATGTTTGAAAGTATTACAATACCTTAAATTGTCTGGAAGAACGGCGGCAGTTTCGGTGTGTAGGTTTTCCATTCGTCTGGTTGCCAGAAAACCTTCGCAAGGAAGAGGCCTTTCGCGGGAGCGCTGTCCGCCGCTTCGCTGCGGTTTTTCGCCTCCATGACACGCAGGACGTCTTCCGGCTTCGCATAGCCCTGCCCCACATGGACCAGATAGCCTGTCAGCCCACGGACCATTTTGTAAAGGAAACTTTCACCGACGGCGACAACATACAGAAGTCCATCCTGTTCAACGAGTTCGAGACGATACAGATTGCGGACGGTCGAACCGATGTCGCGGCCCGGATTGGCGGCGAACGACGCGAAATCGTGTTCGCCTTGCAGATAGGCGGCGGCCTGCCGCATGGCGTCAATGTCGAGTTCATGTGGCGTCCGCCAGACGTAGCGTGAGACAAGCGGATGAGTCCTACGGCCTGGTGACAGGCAGTAAGTGTATGCCTTTCCGTAATTTCCGAAACGGACATTGAAGCCCGCCTCGCGTTCCGTGGCGGAAAGGACGATGATATCGTCTGGCAGCCAGCGGTTGAGCTTGCGGACAAATTCAGAGGCGGTGAATTCAGGCGGCGTAGGTGCCGTGAAGCAAACTTGCTGATCGAGGGCATGGACGCCTGCGTCCGTACGACTGGAGCCACCGACCACAAGTTCTGGGCAGCGGAGCATGAGACGGAGCCGTTTACGGATTTCGCCCTGCACGGTTTTCAACGTGCTTTGAACCTGCCAGCCGCAGTAATCCGTGCCGTCATACGCCACGACAAGATGCCATGTCTTCACAGGGTATTCCGACGGCGGCGTGGTTTCTTCTTGAATGATGGTTTCTTCAGACATGATAAGATGGATACTAGAAAAACGAAACGGAAGGCTTTATGGAAGCCTTGCAATCATAGGTGGTTGTGAGATTTTCAGGCGTGAGGGTAATGTCGGGCGGACCGTCTGCGATGACGGCGCCGTCCTTTAGCAGGACAAGTCGTTTGGCGGCGTTGGCGGCCAGTTCGATGTCGTGGGTGATGAGCAGGACGGCGACGTGATCCAACAGGGAGCGGAGGATGTTGACGGTGTTGACAACATGGGATGGATCGAGAGCGGAAGTCGGTTCATCCAGAAGGAGATACGTCGGTTTCTGCGCGAGCGCGGCGGCGAGCATGACGCGTTGCAGTTCGCCGCCGGAGAGTTGGTTGCAGGTTCGATCGGCAAGCCGTTCGACGTCAAAGATTCGCATGGCTTCGACGATGTCATGTTCGTCTTCTTCCGTGAATTTTGTGAATGGCGACAGTCGTGCGCGGCGGCCGATGGCGACGCGTTCATGGACGGTGAATCCAAACACGGGCGGGGCGGCCTGCGGAACGACGGCGATTTTCGACGCACGTTGCGTTCCGGACAATTTCCACAAGGCGGCACCGTCCAGCAGGACATCGCCATTTTGCGGAATGAGCCGTCCCGCAAGTAGTTGGAGGATCGTGCTTTTGCCGCTTCCGTTCGGACCGAGCAAAACCGTCAGATCGCCTGGAACAAGCGTCAGCGAGAAGTCGCGGACAATCGCTCTGTCGCGATAAGCGAAAGACAGGTTGTCTGCGCGGAGGGCTGTTTGGTTGTTCGGTGAATCAGGCATGGTGTTGTTTGTTGAGGAGCCAGAGGAAAAGCGGACCGCCGATGACAGCCGTCATGACGCCGATGGGAATTTCATGTTGTGTTGATATGCAACGAGATAGGATGTCGCAAATCATCAAGAAGGCAGCTCCCCAGAGGGCCGTCGTGAGGACGATGTGGCGATGGATGCAACCGAAGCACTGTCGAACAATGTGCGGGATGATGAGGCCGCAGAAACTGATAATGCCCGCCATGGCAACCGTTTCGGCGGCGAGAAACGACGCGGCGGCAACAAGAACGACGGTGAGTTTACGTGGATTTCCACCGAGATAGAAGGCCTGCGCTTCACCGAGGGCGATCGCATCGATTTTGTCCGCCATGCAACGGAACATGATGAGCGCAACAAACAGGAGGACGACGCCCGGCCAGAGGAGCCGCGGATCGGTGCCCTGCAAATCGCCAAGCGTCCACCACGTAATACCCGCAAGTTCTTCATTCTGAGCAAACGAGAGAATCTGCACAAGAACGTTGGAGGCGATGGTTCCCGCGATGACGCCCGAAAGAAGGAGGCTTTCCGTGCCGTTGCGGCCACAACGGCTGATCCAAAGCACGATAATCAACGTAGATATGGCTCCCAGAAAGGCTCCGATTGGAACGGCGAAGACCCATTTGGAATAGAAGCCGAGCACGAACGCCAACGCCGCGCCGATACTCGCGCCGCCAGACAGTCCGAGCGTGAACGGTTCCGCCAGCGGATTTCGCAAAACGGCCTGCAAAATCAGTCCCGCCAGCGATAAACTGCCGCCGATGGTGATGGCCGTGACCATCCGCTGGAAACGCAGCATGAAAAGCGGCCGCATGTTCTCGAAATCATGGAGGAAGGCCATTGGCGAATACCATCTGGCCCCCCAGCAGATTCCGAAAATCAGCAGGGCGATGTTCAACAGAATGGCGATGATGTCTCGAAGACGCATGACGGCAGGCGGTTACGGTTTTCTAAGTTGTTCGGCGAGAAGCTTGTAGCCTTCCGTGATGCGGGGGCCTGGGCGTTGCACAAGATCGTTGTTCGGCAACATGACGACTTTTCCCTGCTTGACGGCTTTCAGATTGCCCCAGAAGCGATGCTGTTTCAGATTGTCCCGTTTGGAGGCCGTCCAGACGATGGCGTCCGGCTGATGCTCCAGTAGCCAGTCGTAGGAACTTTTGAAATAGGCGATTTTCACGTTGCCTGCAATGTTTTCGACGCCAACACGTTGCAACAATCCATCCGCCAACGAGCCCGCTCCCGCGACCATTAGAGGTGAGTCCCAAATGACCCACAGGACTTTGCGATTCATTTTCGGCAACGGTTTCGCTTCGCGTTCGACGCGTTCGCATTCTGCCTTCGCCGTTTCAGGGCATTTCAGCACGTCGCCGAGCAGTTTGACCCATTCGACATACTCCTCTATCGTGCGGCATTGCTTTTGGACGCAGCGGATTTTGGCGTTTTCCATGACGGTACGGACGCCTGGATTGATGAGATCGTTCGTGATGACAAGCGTCGGACGAAGCGTGAGAATGCGCTCCATGTCCGGATCCGCGAAACGGCCTGCCACAGGCAGCTTTTTGACCTCCGGCGGGTAGTCGCACGGCTCGCTTCTCGCGATAAGCTGCTGGCCTTTTCCAAGCTTGAAGACTAGTTCCGTCAAGGCCGGCGACAACGAAATGATGCGTTCTTCCTGCGCCATGAGCGGCAGGGCGAACAGCAATAAGATGGAGAAGAGTTTGTTCATAATGGCAAGCGGTTGCTATCGGTTGCTGATGGCAAAGATAGTCATGTTTAATAGAAGTAGAATCCAAACAGCAAAATTTAAAATGTAATCGTTGATGGATGAAAAGTCTAATCAATTGAAGGCAGGAAAAAGCACATGAAATCGTGTTGTGATGGACGGTCCATAAGCAATCTGGCTATAGATGCTCGCTTCACCCACGGAACTCAATTTTCCAAATCCCTCAGAGTTTGATACATGAAAATGCATGACTGATCATATGCAGGCTTAATGCGTTTATGCAGTTCTTGTTCAGCCAATGAGGGCAGGCGCTTGAAACCATAACTTTCGTAGGTTGACATCAGTTTCTTATATGGCAAGGCAAAAAGATAAAGCATATAGATGCCAAGATACTCTGACAATTGAGTAACAAAAGGAGCAATCAAATCAAGAAACAAAACTTTGCCTAAACCATGGCTGTTGTATTTTTCTGCAAAGGTTTTATTTATTGCAAAATTAGCCAGTTCAACGCCAGGTAGAGTGTCAAAAGAGATATTTCCAGATTCCTTTTTCTCATTGATTGCGATCAATCCCGCTTTCAGAGAGAAATAGCCGACACATTCGTCTGTCACTTTATGACGCACGACATAGGTTCTCATCAGGTCATTGTATTCATCCTGAAGAGCATATCGTTTGAAATACAATTCAAATCCCTTGCCAGTTTCCCGATGATGGACTTCAAATGTATCCATATCGTCCATGTCTTTTGGGGAATCTCCTATATGCTCGCATTTCAGAATATCACTTTCCGGCAGTTTCATTCTCGCTTCCCTTGGCTCCGATTCGTGCCAGTTGCCTGTTGATGCGCTTACAGTCCTTTTTCAATTGAGTATTGTCAAAAGGTTCTGAATGAGTGATTGCGTCAATCACCATGCGCCCAAGTTCAGGCGGCAAATCTGTCAAGCATGGCTTGCCGTATCTTGTTGGTTTCTGAATACCCATGTTTTTCATATCCTCCACATTAGTTTTTACAAAATATACATATTAATAGAATATGCCATAATTGTATAAATGCAAATTTTCTTTTTAAAAAAAATGGGAGGATCGCGCTCCTGCGCAATCGACTGAACAGGAGCGCGTAGTTTCAAATCTTATTTCTGCGTACCAATATAAAGATTGACAGGTCCTAAGAGGCCGGCGGGCTGGAGTTTATCGTCTTTGTTCCAATGATGCCATGTCGTGAAGGCGATACGGCCCGTGGGGCTCTTCTTGCCTTCCTTGAACCATTGCGGCCATTCTTTCAGCGCGACACCGCGCCATTCGACGTCCGGCGGGAGCTGTTCGTCGCCGATAAGGCGGTTGATCCAACGGTTTGTCACTTCAATCGTCAAATCGTTCTTGCCTTCTTTCAAGAGGCCAGTAACGTTGACGCGATAAGGCGACTTCCAGAGGATGCCGCAGTCGTGGCCGTTGACGAAGACGCGGGCGTTGACCATAACGTCGCCGAGATCCAACAGCAACGGCGCATTTGCGAACTGCGCAGGCAGATCGAAGGACTTTTTATAGGTGGAAGTTCCTGAGAAATAACGGATTCCGCTGTCGTCGCTGTCCGTGTATGACATGAGTTTCGGGAAAACGGCGGATGCGGGAGCACCGAGATTCGGCGGGAAGGTGACATCCCATGGGCCGTCGATGGCGATTGGCGCGGGGAGGTTTTCAATGGCGATTTTCTGTTCGCCGTTGAGCGTTTTGACGGCGAGCATGCCGTTGGCCCAAGCAATCAATGCAAGCTTACCGTCAACCGGATGGAGCTCATAAGTCGGTGTGGCTGTGACAGATGCGGGAATGGAGACTTCGCTGTTTTCCGCATAGACGGCATGGAAGGGCTTGCCGTCGAAAGTATAGTCGATGACGAGCTGCTTGTAGCGCATGGGCGTCGGATCACCGCCCATGGTTGCGTTGTTGGCGGTGAAATTGAGCGTACCATCCTGCGCGACCATTTTCTGTATAAGTTCTGTAACATCTTTTCCGCCAGGCCCTTCGATAGCTTCGTAGGAGGCTTTTGTGACAACAAGCTTGTGCGATGACGTGTCATTGACCGGCGGTATCCAAGTAGCTGCGATCACGACACTTTCGGCGGGTCTGGCCTGAACAGGCTTACGGAAGACGACGAAGATGGAAGCGCCTTGATCAAGATGCAACTGAACATTTGCAGCACCATCTTTTTCAACATAAACAGGAGCTGTTTCGCAAAGGCCCGTTTCGGCGTTCCAAAGCTCCGGAACTTTTCCGCCTACGCGGAACGTCGCCGTGAAATCGGCGGCGATGCTACGTGCGTTAGTGACGAAATACCAGTCATTTCCAGTATCATCACAACGATGGAGATAGCGGATGTCAAGCCTCTTGCCATCTGCGGCGGTGACGGCAAAATCAGGCTGGACGGACATGGCTTTGAGAACGACTTCCGGCGAAACGCCGAAGAAGACGCGCCCTTTGCCAAGCGTACGGGAGGTCTTCGCCTTGCCATCCATATCGCCCCAAAGCTGTTGCGCAAGAGCAGCTTGGCGATTGTCGGCGGCGGGATAGTTCGTCAAACCAAGAGGGTTGACGGGACGTTCGCCGAGCAGGATGACAGCGCCATTTTCCACCAATTCGGCGAGTTTCGCAAGCAGTTCAGGCGTCGCGTTTTTCGTATGTTTGGCAATGAGCAATGGGACGGAGAGGCCGCTCGGCAAGACGATACGGCCGTCTTTCACGGCGGCGGATTCGATGAACGTCTTGGAATCAACACAGTTGCCGTGGTAACCATATGGCAACGCGGGCGACAGATCCATGCCGCATGGCGCACTTTCGGAGGCGACATAGAGGGCATCGCTGATGACATGGCCCTGCTGCAGCATGAACTGCGCACGGCCAAGATAGGCGAGCCACGCGGGGAACGTGCGCCACAACGTGTTATGGCGGTTAAAGTGGAAGCCCCACTGGCCCATCGTCATGCCGGGCGACGTGACGGTCCATGGCTGGTGGGCGTAGCTGTGGAAGATGAAGCGGTTGACGCCTGCGATGTAGGCGTTGTCGCCCTGAATCTTACGGGCGGCGGGATGCATCTGCCAACGGCCATTGGCGGGGTTGGCGGTGAACGTTTCCGTACTGGCGTATTTGCGGCCATAAACCTGAGCGAGATTGCCTGCCAAATTGGCGTTGCCCGTTCCCGTGGCGTTGGGGCCGCCCCAAAATTCACCCATGGGAACGTCCGCATCACGGCCTTGCAGCAACTGGTCGAATGGGCCGCCGTATGGTTCGGAGAAGAAATCGAGCTTCGATTCATGGCAGAGCTGTTTGAAATAATCCGCGTAGCATTCTGCGAACAAGTCGGTTACGGCGCGGCGATAGTCGTTGAGGAAGCGTTCCGTATAATCGGCGGATTCCATGAAACGGCCCGTCAGAATGGGCAGAAGCGGAAGAACATCATAGCCGCGCAGACGGCGGAAATCATCGCGGAACGTATCCGTCCAATTCTGGACACCGACTTCATAACTATCAATCAACGCGCCTTTAAGAGCCGTTCCCGCCAATGGGCCCGCGTTTTTGACAACGATGCCCATCATGCCGTCCCATGCGGCTTTGACGGCCTTCTTGGACATTTTGTCGCATTCGAGGCCGCGACCGAATTTGGTCGTTGGATGGTTGTAGCGGCCCGTCAGCGTGTAACCGAAGCGGATGATCGTCCATTTTCCGGCAGGCGCATCCCATGCGAGTTTGCCGTCAGCATCCATGAATTTCGTAACATCGACGACGCTTTCTTTGGCGATGATGGAGGCGGGCGTTGGATTGGCACCACGCGCAAAGTTATTGTTTGCAATGAAATACGCCTTGCCCTGCACGTTCTGGATGCGCTGCCCAGCCTGAATGGAAATTTGGACAAGCGGCATTTCGGGCTTGTTGATCGTGACGAATTCAAATTTGTAGAACCGTGCGTTTTGCGTATCGAAACTCAACTGGTTGCGGGTGTTGGTCAATGGCGCGTTGCTGATGAATTTATTGAATTTCACGCCATCGTTGGAGCTATAGACGTTGAGACGCGCAGTCAATTGATGGACGGTGGCCAGTTCGACGCTTATCGTGCCTGCTTCGAACGGTTTTTCAAACTCAAACGTGACGGAGTCGCCTTCGCCCGCTTTCGCGTGGCGCGGAAATTTGATGGTCCGGCGGATGTTGTCGTTGAGGATGTAGTCCAGACGCGGTTCGCCTTGCAACGTGGAGGTCAGCTTCGGATTGGCGTTGCGGAAATCGACGCCGTCTCCCGCAATGGACGGAAACGCCAAAACGGCGATGTCCCGATAGAAATCCATGATGGTTTTCGGTTGCGGAAGCTTGATTTCCAATCGCTTACCGCCTTCCGCATATGTTTCGGAGAACGTGACGGTCTTCATGCCGTCTTCCTTCTTGATCCACGGGCCGCCGCTGGACGACCAGCCAGGGCAGTTGTGAAGGCAGACTTCCATGCCGTGCGACGCCGCACATTCAATAGCGTATTGCACCATCGCAAACCATTCAGGCGAAAGGGTTTTGATATCGCCGTCGGGAAGCCCCTGCCCGATGTCCAGAATGGTGAAACCACCGAGACCCGCCTCGTACATGGCATCAATGTCGGCCTTGATGCCTTCTTTTGAGATGTTGTAGTCAAGCCAATGCCACCATGTCTGCGGCTTGGCCTGCATAGGCGGCGCGGCGAAGCCGTCGTCGAGATAGTCAGCATGGATGGCGACGGCCATGATGGCCATCAGCAATGGTAGAAAGCGTTTCAGCATGGGTGCTCCTTGGGGTTATGATGCCTGTGGACGAATGCCTATTACTAAAATGTAATAGCGTGTAGTCAAAAGTCTAACGATAAGAGAGAATGGCCGTATTTTTCTAGATTTTTTAGAAAAGATGATGCCAAAAACTAAAAGCCGTCCACGCGCACGGAATAGCGCATGGACGGCTTTGCTTTCAGATCAAATGACGATTAGGCTTGTTTCTGGGCGGCTTTCGTCTCCTTCATCTTCTTGAAGGAAAGCGCGAGAAGCGCGAGAGCCATGACAAGCAGGAAGGCCGCGATGAAGACCAATGACCAGTTCTTGTCGATGTTCTGCTTAATCAGAATGACCAATGCCCAGCCGCTGATGATCAGCATGAAGAACATGGGCAGGAGGGCGAAGAGAACGGGTCGTTTCGTGCGCATCAGCCAGAGCGAGACAGCGAGAAGCGTCAACGTGGCAAGTAACTGATTACCAGCACCGAAGATCGGCCAGATGTGGTTGCCTTCGCCGGAGAGGACGAGCCATCCGCCAAGCAGGATGATGATGGTGGTGGAAGTCCAGCGGGAGGCGAAGAACTGACGCGTGGGACTCATGGCAGGCTGCGGCGCATCGGCATTGTCGGACGATTCGGCACTGCCCTTCGGGAGGACCATTTCCTGCCAGATGAAACGGGCGAGACGGGCGGCGGTGTCGAGCGATGTCAGCATGAAGGCGGAGATGGAGAGGCTGACAAAGTTGAGAGCGGCTTCATAGGGAAGGCCGAGCTTCGTGGAGAATTGCGCAAGACCTTTGGCGAACGCGACCGCCGGCGGAACTTTGTTCGCGCCGCTGAGCATTTCCTTCAGTTCGTCGAGATTCAGATAGCAGACGCTGATGATGGTCATGGTCGCAAGAATGCCTTCGATAAGCATGCCGCCGTAGCCGACGGGCAGAACATGGCTTTCCTTAGCGATTTGTTTAGAGGAAGTTCCAGATGCGACGATGGCGTGGAATCCGGAGCATGCGCCGCAGGCGATCGTGACGAACAACAACGGGAAGAGGCTCGGTGTGAGCTTTCCTTCGCATGCGAACGCGGGAACATTCAGCGTGGGATGGTAGAAGGCAATGCCGAGGAAGCCAAGAAGCATCATGACATAAAGCAGATAGGAATTCAGATAGTCACGCGGCTGCAAAAGCACCCAAACAGGTAGGATGGACGCGCAGAACGCATAGATGAGCAAGACGACGGCCCAGATGTTCGTCGCGGCGGCTTTGCTGCTGCCCGTGATTTTCATCAAATCGAGCGGAATCACCGTGCCCAGCCAGACGCAGACGAAAAGCAACGGCACGAAAATGCACGTAGCCACGGCCAGCGAGAGGATTTTCTTGTTCGTCAGCACGCCGAAAATTGGCGCGATGAGAATGAAAAGGATGGACGACGTGGCGACGGCAGGCGTCGTGACAAACGACGACGCGACTTGCGACGTGAAGACGGCCACGACGAGAATCAGCGTGGCGACGCAGAAGAACAGGAAGATCTGTCGGCCTGCGTAGCCAAGTTCTTTTTCAATGATGTAGGCGATGGAACGGCCTTCGTTGCGGACGGAAAGGAACATGGCGGCGAAGTCGTGCATGGAGCCGATGAATATGCAGCCGAGCACAATCCACATCATGGCGGGCCCCCAACCGAGATAGGCGGCGAGCACAGGACCGACGATTGGGCCGGCGCCCGCGATGGAAGCGAAATGGTGGCCGAACAGGACGCAGAGCGGCGTGGGAATGTAGTCGATGCCGTCTTTTTTCGTTTCAGACGGGCATGGGCGTGACGGATCAACTCCGAACGTCCGTTTCAGGAACGCCCCGTAGCCGATGTACGCGATCAAGAACAGAATGACGACGCCCAACAACAACAGCATGCCGTTCATGGCAACAACTCCTTTTTTAGTGGTTAATGCTTAATGCTTAATGCTTAATGCTTAATTTTTGATTGATGGTTAGTAGTTGTTTTAATGTTGAGAACATTTAAACTTACCACTAACCACTAGTTAAAAAACAAATTGGGAATCCCAGACATCGATAGCGTTGTCTTCGAAGACAGATTTGAGCTTCTGGTGGACTTGCTCGCGTTTCACGCCTTTCTTGAGGATGACCTGCAGGAAGCCGCCGCCACCTGCGCCGCATATCATGCGGCCGTCGATGAATTCCGCGATGGACGCGAAAATCTGGTCAATGAGCGTGTTCGTGCTGCCCGCATCGACCTTCTGCGAAAGCTCCCAATGGTAATTGAGCAGCTTGGCGAATTCGTTGATGCGGCCGCGTTCGAGCTCGAATCGCATCAAGGCGGCGACGCGCTGGATTTCGTTGAGGGCGTAGAGGGAATCGGGCTCGTTGCCGACGTAGCGGCCAACGACGTCTCGCAAGAGGTTTCTGGCGAGTCGCCGCTGACCCGTGTAGATCAGTGCAAAGCGTTCTTCCAATTCGTCTTTCGTGGACTGAGGGAGAACGATATGCTGGACTTGAATTTTCTGTTCCAAGCCCGGCATGGAGGTGATGTATTTGATGCCTTCCGTGACGCCGCCGACTTGGTCCTGCCAGCCGCCACCAGTTGACATAATCTGCTCCATGCAAAGGACATGCGAATAGAGATCGTCTTCCGAGTAGGGGATGCCCATGAAGTCGAAAACGGCCTTGACGCAGGCGGCGGAAAGGATGGAACTTGTGCCCAGTCCACTGCCTTTCGGTACGCCCGTGACTTCCGAATGCATGACGAAACCGCCACCGAGGCGTTTCAGAATGGACGGCAGATCGCCGCCGCTCTTCGGGAGGACGCCGCAGGCCAGCAAGGCGGCCTTCTGGAGCGCGAACGGATCATAGGGATCGCCCGTTAGTTGAAGCGGCGCAAGCGTATCGAACTCGCCATGGACATCCATGTCGCGGCTGTCGAAAACGACTTTCAATTCATTGATGCGCTCCAAGCGGACTTCGACCGGACGCTGGCCATTCAGCAGAATGGCCGCGTTGAGCACGGTGCCGCCGTTTTCGTTGCAATACGGCGGCGTGTCGCTCCAGCCACCGCCCCAATTGACACGAAGCGGAAGCTGCACGACATGGCGCTCTTTCGCGATGCGGCAGGAATCATTATATTTAAGGTTGTCCAACGTGCTGTGTAAGATGTACTTCTGAATCGTGCGGAAGCATTCAGCCGTCTGCTGATCTCCACCGATGCCGTCCAACGCCGTGCCGACGTAATAGTGGAGACGCATGGCTTCGCTGAAATCTGCCACCTGCAGATGCTTTTCAAGCCATGTCGTCTGGATAGCCGTCAACGCTTCCTCTTGGAGAATGCCTTTGATTTCGCGGGCAGGACGTTTGGCGCGAATTGCTTTCGCAATACCGTCCATGCGAACGAGTTCGCTCATGCGGCGCGTCCACGCGACGATGGCCTGCGGATCGGCGTCGTTGAATCCTGAGCACAAGGACTTTCTGGAAGTTTTCCGCCAAATTTCGGCATTACCGCCGCCTTGGGCCATCGCGTAGAGGTTGAGCGTGGCGGCGATGGCCTCCTGAATCGTGTCGCATTCAGGATAAAGCATTGCGTTCCAAAGAGTTTTGGAGTCGCCATTCTGCCAAAGTTCAGTGGCGGAAATGTGATTTTGGGCCATGAATTCTTTCAGCGTCGTGCCAAGGAACGAACAATCGCTGTCCAATGCGGCTTTTGGATTGTCCTGTATGCCGAAAATGCGTGCGACAAAACGGCCGTTGCGCTGCTTCAGGCCGTGCAGGACGACATTGTCCGGAATCGTCTCGTCATGGATGTCGATGAACGACAACACGACATTGTTGCCAATCGTCGCGCCATGATGGACGTAACTGACTTCCAGATAGCAATTTTCGCCAATTTTGGCCATATCTGAAAGAACGCTTTCATAACCGGCGGTCGGGCCGGAAATGGAACTGGCGACTTGATGGCTCCAACCGAGGCCGCGATAGTCGTCGATGCCTTTGCACATCAGCCCGAGAATTTCGCGTGTCGTGCCGAAATGGATGAATTTAGCGGGTGCCAATTGGAGAAGTTTCAGACGATAGGGGCGGAGAGCCGCCCAAACGGCCTCGCGGGCGATGGTAAGTTCGTCACAAAATTCTCCTTCAGGTGCCTCTCGCTGAAAGGCTTCCAACGTAGAATCAGAAGCCAGAGGATAAAGGAAATCACCATAGAGGGAGAGGCGGACCTTGTCATTGACAAATTGGTCGTATTTCGCATCGTCTGGCTTGCCGTTCGTCGAAACAAGACCGAAAAGCGACTGCAGCATGTCGGACGAGAAGAGAATCGCACCTGTGTCGATATCGACACAATTCCTTGAATTGACGGCACCAAGGGAACGCAGCGTTTCTTCGCTCTGCTTGTGTAGGAAACGCGCGACATGGCCGTCGTTGCCTTTCAAAAAGACACCGTGGTTTTTACCGGTCGTGACGTCTTCCTTGAAGGAAATGGCGGCGGCGCCATTGCCCGAAAAATCGATTTGCAGAGGATTGAAGAGGAGAAGGACATCTCCGGAAAGGAGAAGCATGCCTTCACGGATGCGGGAAGGCACGGATGACATGACAATCATGAATTCGTCAAACAACGTGGAGCTTCTACCATTCGGAAGTTCGTGCGGGACAGGCGAGAAGAGCTTTCCGAGGGCGGAATACTGGGGGACCCGCTTGCTGTCGCCGCCACTGTGGATGACCATCACGCGAAGATGCGAGAAATCGTTGCCGCCCGCCTGTTCGGCAAGAAAACGGATGGCGCCAAGCGTCGCACCGCCGCTACCGACGCGAACGCCGTCTTTATCGGGAATGATGGCGAATTTCGTGCGGGCGGGAAGGAATCCGGCGGCCTGCCGTTCGTCCAGTTGGGCTTGGAAGGCGGCGGCTTGTTGGTCATTGGAGGCCGTCAGGATGATATAGTCCCAGCAGATGAAATTCGGATTGGAAAGCGACCGTTTATAATCGTCCCAAGTGTCTTTATAAGACTGAGATAGAAAAAGTGAAATCAACGATTGCATAGTTATTTCCTCTAGAATTCTAGCATTCTAGCATTCTAGTTTAGAAAGAGTTAGAGCACACATCCCTTGACCAAGAGCAAGTTGCCGTATTGACGCTCTTCGCCGCTTTGGATGACGACGAATGCCTTTTTGGCGCGTTCGTAGAATTCGAACCGTTCGATTTCGCCAAGCTTGAGGCCCGGATATTTCGGCTGGAGGATGCTTTCGAAATCGGCCCAACTTTCAGGGCGTTTCATGCCTTTCGCGGCATCGCCGGGCGTCAACTGCATGACGGCGGCCGGATGTTCCGTGTAGGCGACATCCAATGGGAAAAGATCGACAATCGCTTTGAGAATCGCGCTGACATCGACGCCTGGGCAGCGGATAAGTCGTTGCGCCACAGTGTCTCCGGGGAAGTTCGCGTCCGAAATGATGAGAACGTCTCCATGGCCCATGTCACAGAGAGCCTTGAGCATGTCGCCTGTCAGGATTTTGCTGATGTTGTTTAGCATGACGCACCTACGTTTTTGTTGAAAAGTGTCTAAATATCCTTTTATATTAAAATAGTGCAATTTTCAATCGTTGCACCTTTTTTAGAAAGATTCTTTTGATTTTTGGTCATCGTCCGTTCTTTTTTTGTTTCAAGACTGGAAAAAACACATTATCCATCTATTTTACTTCTATTGTGGATGAGTATTTCTTGCTGAACTTGCCGCAAAGCAAGCAGTTAAAAACACTTTTCCGCATGTAAAAACGGCCGATCGGCCGTTTCCATCGTGCTTGACAGCCATAGCCCGCCTATTTGTTCATATTCCAACGACCATGACCCATATGAAAAACTGGACATGCCTTTTCTTTTGCCTGGCCGTGACCATGCTCGCCGCGGCCGAGCTTCCGTACGATTTGGAGATGGATGTCGAATTCATCCAGAAGCTCGGCGAACTGGAGCTGAACGACTATGCAGACATGCAGCTCAAGCAGATGGCCGCCGCCTATCCGAAGCATCAGGAGCTCATCGGCCTTGAGCGTGCGCGTTTCCTGTACGCCACCGGCAGCAGCAAACAGGCGGACGCGGCCGTTGACGCCATTCGCAAAGACTCTCCTTTCTACCCGCAGGCCTTGATTCTGAAAGGACAGGTCCATGCCGCAAGACGTCGCTTCAATGATGCGGAAAAAACGTTCCAAGAATACTTTGCGCTGATTCCGACGGCACCGAAACGTCGCGCTGACCGAGAGGATTTCAAACGCGCCATCCGCATCTTCAACCGCGTTCTCACCGAACTTGGAAAAGGAAAGGAAGCCGCGGCCATTTTGGACAAACTTCCGAAGGAGTCACAAGACGGCGAAAATACGGCAGAACGGCAGGTCGCGTATCTTAAAATACAGGCTCTCATTGACATACAGGAGGCCAATCTCAAGGAGAAGAAACCTGTCGATGTCGCGACGCTTAAAAACTGCATCACCCAATTGAAACCGTTGCAATTCGGACGTGACGGCGTTTCCGCCTCCGCCTCCCTTCAGACGGCCCGTATCTACAACATACTCGGATTCAATGAACTGAACACGGCCAAGCCGGAAGCCAAAGGCAACATCAAGACGTTTTTGGAAGCCGTCCGTACCATCAAAATGGTCGATCCCTTCTTGGAGGAAATGGAAAAAGCGCGCGGAAAGGAATCGTCGCTCATACCGGAAGCCATGTATTTGAAGGGCCTCGCCATCCGCGGCAACGCGGAAGTCATGCATTTCGCCCAAAAGGACGATTTGGCCGCCAAGCAGCTGAAAGGCGCCGCCACGTATTTTGAAACGCTTGTCGCGACGTATCCGGACTGCGCAAGACAGTCGGACGCTCTCGTGGAGCATCAGGCCTGTGCGGCTTTATCGGACAAATACCAGCTTGGCGTGAAAATCACGCTTTCCAGTTCAGGCGACGGCAGCGCGGAAATCGACGCCAAGCTTGAACAGGCCAAGAGCCTCTTCGCGGCGAAGAAATACGCGGAAGCCACGCCAGTCTATTTGGAAGCGTTGCGAATTGGACGCCGTTCACGCAAGTTGCCGACGCTCGCCGTCCGCCTGCTGATCTGCCTTGGCCAGTTGGACCGCGTCGCGGAAGGCGACGCGATTCTGTCCTATCTTGTCGAAGCATTTCCAGATCAAAAGGATACAGCGGATGCCGCGTTCCGTTTTGGCGGATTGTTGTACGAACGAGCCAAGACGGAAAAGAACGCCGCCGCCAAGGCGTCATTGGAGGAATCATATCTCCGTGCATGGAATCAATTTGTGGCCATCGCGCCAAGCCATCCAAAGGCTCCGGAAGTTGCTTACGCCGTCGCGCAGCGGACGTTCAACATCGCGGCTGATTTGGCCCGCAAAGCGAACGCCGAAAAGAACGCCGCGAAGAAGGACGAATTGAAGGCACAGGCCGCAGAGGCCTATCGCGCCGCAATTCCGCCGTTCCAACGGCTTGCCAACGACTTCTCCGCTTTTGACAAAGGCGTTCTCGCATGGTACAAGCTCGGCTGGATTTACTACTTCCTTGAAGACAAACCGCAGGCCGCCGAAGCCTTCCTGCAATATGTTGAAAATGAAAAATCGGACGCGCCCGACCAGCTCGCCAACAAGCTTGAAGCCAAATTCCGCGCCGCCGAACAGCTCCTTTTCGGCGAAACGCCTGAAGACGCCCTGCAATTGTTGCAGGACATCGACAAAGACACGGCGGAAGGCGGTCCGCTTGATCTTCACAACGACAAATCGGCCACCATCCGTGAACAGGCCGCCGCCTTCCTGCCCATGACGTTTGATTTCTCCGCCGAAAAGCTTCGTCCGCAATTGGATGAAGCCACCGCGGAACGCAAACGGATTCAATCCAAAGCGAAGACCTTTACCGAACAGGCCGCCGCCTGCGACGCGCAGGACGAAGCCCTTTCCAAAGAATTGGAAGAGCTCCAGCGAACCGTCGCCGAATCAAAAGAAGCCATTGATCGGCTGGATCTCGATTTCGACAAACGGGCGGACGCACAGGCGAAACAACAAGCCAAAGGCGGAAAGACCGACTATGCAGATGCTTATGCGAAACTCCGCCCGGCCATTGAAAACGCCGCCAAAGAAGAAACCACCGGCATGATTCAAGACGCGCAGGACGCCATCACACAGAATCAAGCCGCTTTGGAGGCGTTGAAAACGCAATTGGCCGGAATGGACGAGGCGATCGCCCGCCAAAAGGACGACATCGCCACCGCCCAAAAGGAAAACGACGCTTTGAAGAAACGCATCATGGACCGCATGGACGCCTTCCAGAAGATAGACAAGACGATTGTTGACGCCGAAGCCGAAAAGGAACGGCTCGACACAGCGGTCTCCGATGCGCAGACCGCTCTCGACAACGCCGCGAATGATGAACGTCCGCAGGCTCTTGAAAAGCTCAAGAAGGCGCAGAAAGCGTTAGATGACTCGACGGAAAAACTGACGCAACTATATAATGATAAGGCGAAAACCGTCACGCCGGAAGCCCAGAAGGAATTGGAATCCTGGAAGAAGCTTTTTGACGAACAGGTTGCGGATTTGGAAGACGGCCAACGAACGGCTGGTCGCCAGCGGGATGAACGCACTGTCATTGAAGCGCGCATCAAGGCGGCGGAAGCCGCCGCGAAAGTGCTGGCGGCTCGCGCCTCCTTCGCGCAGGAAGTCAAGAAGGCTCTTCAACTGCCCGCCGAAGAACGCCTCGCCGCCAACGAAGCCTTGCGCAAACGCGCGGCCGCATTGCAAAAAGCGGAAGACAAAGTGTTTGGTTTGCAATCGGAACGCGCCGCCCTTCAGAAAAAGCATCTGGCGGCATATAAGCAGGAAGGCGCCAAAGTGTTGGCGGTCTTCAAACAGCAGGAAGACGCGTTGAACGAACGCATTCGCCCTGTGCAGGAAGATTATAACGCCAGAAAGCAAAACGCCGTCAATGCGTATGTCGCGTATTTGAAACGCTATCCGAAGAGCAAGAATGCGCCGGTCAGCATGGCCCGCATGTCCGGTGCCTTATTGGAATTGGAAAAGCCCGCCGAAGCCGTCGCGGCTTTGACCAAACTCATGGAGACCTTCCCCGAATACGATGATCGGCAGGCGGACTGCAATCCCGCGAAGGCCTGCCAGACGCTCTACAGCCTGGCCCGCGCCCAAGCGGAAGCAGGGCAAACCGCTGAGTCGGCGGCATCCTACAAACGGTTGCTGGAAAGTGCCAAACTCAAGGCGGAAGTCGAATCGTTCCCGCTTCCGAAACTGCGTTATCTGGCGGAAAAAGGTCTTGAAATCAACGCACCTGATATCACGTATTTTGCTGGGCAGCAGATTCTTGCGCAAGCAGCCGCAGGCAAGCCGGCCGCCGCCGCCCTTTCGAAAGGCATCCTTGAAAACACGGCCGTTGTCACGGCGGAAGCCGCCGTCAAGATGAAAAAGCCCAAGATCGCCATTGAGATTTTGAATAAACTGCTGGCGGACAATCCCAAAACGGCGCGTTTCTTCGACGCGAAATTCCTGTTGGCGGACGCCATGATGGCCATGAATCCGCCGGATACGGACGGCGCGGAACAAGCCCTCAACGAAATTGGAAACTTCACAAAGAATCCAGCCGTCGCCAACCAGGCCCTCTGCAAAGCGGCGCAGATTCTCGCCAAATCCGATCAGGAAGATAAACGGCGGCAGGCACTTAGCCGTTTCCACATGGTTCTCGATTTTGCAGATCAGACCGATCCGGAGAATCTCCCATGGATTGAACAGTCCATCGCAGGCGCCGTCAAGCTTCACAAGTCGCTTGACATCGATACGGATCTAATCCCCAAGCTCACAGCCACTTATAAAAAGCTCTTCCCGAACGGCGAGCTTCTTAAATGACATCACCATTCATAACATACAACCACTGAAACCATTATGAAAAAACTCCTTACCCCCTTCCTTTTCTGCCTGTTGGCCGCGACCTGCCTATTCGCGCAAAAGCAGGAATGCTATGTCATCACCGCCGCCGGACAACGCCAGAAGGCCATGTCCATCAAGGCGGATGCGCAGGGAAATCTTACGGTGAGCGTCGATGGAAAAATGAAAGTGCCTTTTAAGATGGGCACTTACAAAATCGCCGTCATCCCGAAACCGAAGGAAGTCGCGGATTTGGAGAAGCTCGCCAATGACGAAAAATACGAAGAGCTCATCACCGCCGCCCCCGCCGTTTTTGACACCTATAAATATCTTGGCTGGGCGGACGCCGTCGCCGCGTTGCAATGCGAGGCCTATCTGGCCACTGGCAAACCAGAAAAGGCGAATGAAACCTATCAATTGGCTCTTAAGTTCCCGCGTGAGAACAATGTAAAGCTTCAACGCGTCCAGTTGCTGGATCTTGTTGGCCGCAAACAATATGACGCGGCCGAAGCCGAAGCGAAAAAGCTTATCCTCTCCAAAGATGATGCGTTGGCGGCTTTCGCCTTCAACCTCCGCGGCCAAATCCGCGAGGCGCAAGACCAGAAAAAGGAAGCCGTTCTCGAATATCTGAAAACCGTCCTTCTCTTTGAAGGAAAAGGAAAAATCCGCCGCGACCGCGAAATGGCCCGCCAAAAAGCCATCGCCCTCATGAAGGAACTCAATGATCCGCGTGCCGCTAAAATCGAAGCTTTGAAGTAACTGCTTGACTTTTCCATAACATAATTGTATATTCATAACATTATCATATTAACACAAACGGAGCGATTCCCATGAAGAAAACCGTCACCATGTTGCTGTTCCTCGCCTGCTGTCTGGCATTTGCGCAGGACGCCAACCCTGAAGCCGCCGAAGCCGCCGCCGAAACAGTCGAGCAGTCTTCCGGCTCCGCCCTCTGGAACGTCCTTTACGGCGGAAGTATCGTCAATCTCATCATCTGGCTCGGGCTGTTCGCCACATCCTTCACGACCATCATCTTCGCCGTCAACGCATTCTTCCTGGTCAAAGAAGACAAGCTGATGCCGACCGCCGTCATAACTGGCGTTCAGGACGCGCTTTCGAATGGCGATTTGGATGCCGCCGTCAATACATGCGATTCGAATCCCTCCACGCTTTCCTCCATCCTGCGCACTGCCTTCAACAACATTGAAGACGGCTATGATGTCGTCCAGCAGGCTGTTTCCTCCGCGACGGATCTGGAATCCGAAAAGCTTATGCAGAAGGTCAACCGCCTGAACGTCTGCGGCCAGATCGCCCCGATGCTCGGTCTGATGGGAACCGTCACGGGTATGGTTTCCGCCTTCGCGGGATTGGCCACCACGACGGGCGCCGCCAAATCAAAAGTTCTTGCGCAATCCATCTCCACCGCTCTGTGGACGACTTGCGTCGGTCTGCTCATCTCCGTTCCTGCCCTGCTCTTCTATACCTATTTTAAAAATAACGCCACGCGTCTGCTGCTTGAATCGGAAGCGAAAGTTCTCGATTTGATCAAAGTCCTCCGCAACGTGGAAGTCGAATCGGAATAAACCACCACAAGTAGGAGGTGCCACCGGCGTCCCGCCGTTGGCCGCAGGAGGTGCCATCGGCGTCCCGCCGTTGGCCGCAGGAGGTGCCATCGGCGTCCCGCCGTTGGCCATAATGAAACTAAAAGGAATCCACATCATGAGAAGAAGCAGCGAAGATACTCTGGAAACGCCGATCACCCAGATGATCGACATCGTTTTCCTGCTCATCATCTTCTTCGTCGTCACGGCTTCCGTCGATAAAGATCTGGTGGACGACACCATCAGTCTCGCGCAGGCCAAAAACACGAACGCGGAGACGACGGCCAAAAAGCTCTCCGTCACGATCAACATGAAAATGGCGCGTGATTCGCAGGGCCGCAAGGTCATGCTCGGAGGACGCCCCAAGATCCTCTATAACATCGCGTTGCAGGAAAAGAGCCTCGATGGCATCCGTCAAGCCCTGCAAACCGTCAAAAACGATACGGGAAACTTCGTCCCTGTCCTTATCCGCGTTGATAAAGACGTGGAATACCGGTACATAGACGAACTTCTCGCGAAAGCCGTCGCGCGGGTAGGCTTCACGAAAGTCTCCATCGTCGCCATTGGAAACGAATAGGGAGGAGACATCATGCGCATCAAGAAAAGTGAAGCACTGGCGGTTCCGATGTCGTCCATGATCGACATCGTCTTCCTCCTGCTCATCTACTTCATCGTCACGATGGAGGAT
>JAFZAB010000082.1 GCA_017548425.1 Victivallales bacterium | reverse complement strand
CTATTATACGATTTTCTTCAGATGTTAAAAAAGATTTTCTTCAATCAATTGCTCAACAAGATTATGAATATATTATTGATACTGTATTTTTTGAAAAATTTAAAGAAGAAAAAACATCTGATAATATTGTTCAGGAAATTAACAAAACAATTAATGCTTTTTATCGTATGATTATTTCAAATAACAAATATGTTGTATATAAAAAAATCAATATCAAATAATTTTGATAAAATAATAAAATGAAATTAAGTATTTAATAATAATTATGGAATAGAAAAAATATGTATGTAAATGATTTTTTGTATTATTTATTATATGTTATTTGAGACTTTAACATCAAATGTGGACTATTTTTTAATGACGAATTAATGCGATCTTAACATTGGAGAAGAAGAAGTACAGGCCTCGTCTGACGCGCCACGATCATTGTCCGGACCAAAATAATGTCGCGAAAAGCGGACAATCAGCGTGGCGGCTCACAATTGGTGTTCATTCGTGGTTAATAACAAGAAAAAATGCGGTATCACATATCGCGAAACGGTAAATTATAAATTGTTAATTGTTTATTTGCTTTAGGCTTTGAATTCCACAAAAGGAGCAAACATGAGTCTTTACACGGATTTGGTTAATAAGAAAGCGAAATTGTCGTTGGTTGGATTGGGCTACGTCGGGATGCCGATTGCCGTGGCGTTCGCAAAGAAGATCAAGGTCGTTGGATTCGATCTGAACAAGGCGAAGATCGACTTGTACAAGTCCGGAGTCGATCCGACGAACGAGGTCGGCAACGACGTCATCAAAAAAACGAAAGTGGAGTTCACGGCGGATGAGACGAAGCTGAAGGAGGCGTCGTTCCACATTGTCGCCGTACCGACACCTGTTTATGACGATCATACGCCCGATCTGACACCCGTGGAGGGCGCGTCGCGCATTCTCGGACGGAATTTGAAGAAAGGCAGCGTCGTCGTGTTCGAATCGACCGTCTATCCGGGCGTGACGGAGGATGTCTGCGTGCCGATATTGGAGAAGGAATCCGGCCTGAAGTGCGGGAAAGATTTCAAGATTGGATACTCCCCCGAGCGCATCAATCCCGGCGACAAGCTGCACCGTCTGGAAAACATCAAGAAAATTGTGTCCGGCATGGACGCGGAGACGCTGGACACGGTCGCAAAAGTGTATGAACTCGTCGTGGAGGCGGGCGTGCACCGCGCGCCGGCCATCAAGGTCGCGGAGGCCGCGAAGGTCATCGAGAACTCGCAGCGCGACATCAACATCGCGTTCATGAACGAGCTGTCCATCATCTTCAACCGCATGGGGATCGACACGAAATCCGTGCTGGAGGCGGCGGGCACGAAGTGGAACTTCCTGAACTTCCGGCCGGGGCTGGTCGGCGGCCACTGCATCGGCGTAGACCCGTACTACCTGACGTACAAGGCGGAGATGCTCGGCTACCACAGCCAGATCATCCTGGCGGGCCGCCGCATCAACGACGACATGGGCAAGTACGTCGCGGAGAACTGCGTGAAGAGCCTCATCAAGGCTCAGAAGTTTGTCAAGAACGCCAAAGTAGCAATTTTGGGCTTCACCTTCAAGGAAAACTGCCCTGACACGCGCAACAGCAAGGTGTTCGACATCGTGAAGGAATTGCGCGAGTACGGCATCGAGCCGGTCATCGCGGACCCGACGGCGGACGCAGCGGAGGCAAAGCGGCTGTACGGCGTGGATTTTGTCGATATCGGTTCGATCAAGAACATGGACGCGGTGATCCTGGCCGTGGCGCACACGGCGTTTGAGTCGTTCACGGTGAAGAGCATGGGCAAGTTGTTCGGCAAGGGGAAGAAGGTGTTGCTGGATATCAAGGGGTTGCTTAATCGCGAAGAGTTTGAAAAGGCGGACTATCTCTATTGGCGGTTCTGATCAATTAAGAATTAACAATTAAGAATTAACAATTTAGGAACCACGAAATATACGAAAGAACACGAAAATTCAATGATTTAGAAACCACAGATTACACAGATTACACAGATATTTTAACCACAACACACAAAAAATGCCTCGCCGCAGGAGCCGTCCATATCAGAAGACTCTCATTGTGTATATAAAAATCTAACAGCAAAAGAATTATAACGGCTGCCTGCGGCTCGGTGGTTTGTCACGCTGCGCGGCGGCAAAGGATGTCATGCGGAAGCTCTGAATCCATAAGCCATAAGCAATAAGCAATAAGCGAGCGAAGCTCTGGTTGGCCGACGTCTGCTCGGCGGTTGTCTGCCACTGCGTGGAGCTATGGCAGCTTCTCAGAACAAATTGTCCGCGGGTTGTCACCCAATCCGTGGGTTGTCACCCACGGTTGTGATATGCCACTGCTAACGCGGTTCGATACATTTTTTTCTGCTTACCGTGGGTTATCACCCACGGCTGGGATCCAGTCACCGCGATGCGGTTCTATGTGGCAAAAGGCGAAAACATCCTCCGCGACGCGGTTCTATGTGGCAAAAGGCGCAAACAGCCCCCTCTTGCCAATTTGGTTATTTACTATATATTAAAAGGAGAATCAGGCATATGACGATTTAACTTGCATGCGGGGGAAGCATGAAAAAGATTAAGACCAGTACATACAATTTCCCGGAAATCATCGAAAAGGATTTCCTTTACGTTGATAAGACGGATTATGTCCGGAAGCTTGTGGAAGGCGAAAAGGACGAGTTCTTCCTGTCGCGCCCACGGCGTTTCGGGAAATCGTTGCTGGTCTCGACGTTGAAGGCTGTCTTTCAGGGCCGTCGCGATTTGTTCAAAGGGTTGGCCATTGACAAGATGGACTACGACTGGAAGGCTTATCCGGTCATCCATCTGGATTTTGCCGATGCCGGCGTGGACAATCTCAAGGAATTGGATGAACAGATAGCATCCATGCTGGCTGACGCGGCGGATGAAAACCATGTCAAGCTCCGCGGAGTCGATGTCGTCGTCCAGTTCAGTAATCTGATCAGCGACCTTGCGGGAAGAAAGCGCAGCCATGTGGTCGTGCTGGTGGATGAATACGACAAGCCAATTCTCTCCAACGTGGACAATCCAAAGGTCCCCGCCATTCTGAAGAAGCTCAAGCGGTTCTACAGCGTCATCAAGAAGAAGGAGGGCGCCATCCGCTTCGCGTTCATTACGGGCGTGAGCAAGTTCGCGCATGTCTCCATCTTTTCCGATCTGAACAACCTGACGGACATCACGTTGAAGACGGACTTTGCGGGAATGCTGGGCTTTACGGAAGAGGAAATACGCATGTATTTCGCAGATCGCATCCCGCTGGCGGCGGAGGCCAACAATTGCACGGAGGAGGAGCTGATGCGGACACTTTTGAAGTGGTATGACGGATATCGTTTCTCGGACGCGGAGACGCATGTCTGCAATCCCGTTTCCCTCTCGACTTTCTTTTCAAACAACTATAAATTCTCCAACTACTGGGGCAAGACAGGGATGCCGAGCTTCCTGCTTGAACTCGCAAAGAATACGCGGTTCAATTTCGAGATGGCTCTTTCGCAGCCTGTGTCCGACTTGGTCTTCGGAGCCTACGAGCTTGACAATCTGGATCCAATGGGGCTGCTGTGGCAGACGGGGTATTTGACCATCAAGGAGCTGACGCCGTCGCCATTTGGATTCGGCGTCTTCTACCGCCTTGGTTTTCCTGATCTGGAGGTCGAGCAGTCCTTCAACACGCAGTTGCTGACCTACTACAGCGGCTTCAAGGACATGGAGATGTCCGCCGTGCTTTCACAGTTGATATCGTCAGCGCGAGAGAACCGCATCGAAGACTTCATGAAAGCCCTGCAGTCGTATTTTGCCTCCATCCCATACGATATTCGCGGTGGTGACGAGCGGTATTACCAGACTATCTTCTTCATTACATTCCTTCTGCTGGGCACAGCTATCGAGGCTGAGGCGCGGACATCGGATGGACGGATTGACGCTGTGATTGCCACGCAGAGGCATGTCTTCATTTTCGAGTTCAAACTAGACAAACCTGCACCGACGGCTCTGGAGCAAATAGAGGAAAAGATGTATTATTTGAAATATCAGTCGTCAGGAAAAGCCATTACATTGGTAGGTGCGTCTTTTGACCAGTCCAGAGGAAAACTTGTGGAATGGATTCTGATGGATCTGTGAGTATTTAAATACAAGACGGCCAAACAAGCCGCCGAAGGCGGCGCTAATGGCCAATGGCCTTTTTTAATGTATAATTCATAATGCATAATTACCAATTACCAATTAATAATTAACAATTTAGGGAATTTACTTTAGGCTTTGATCTTTTAGCTTTTGGCTTCGCGGAAGTGGTTGTCAGAATTATCGGTGTTGATGATTTGAAATCTCCTGAAAAGCATTATATTATAGGTAGATTGGAAAACAACAATCTTATTTAATGCTGAAGGAGGAAGCAAACGATGAGAAAACAAGCCAGGCCAATCCGATACGGCAAGCCATGCATGACCAATCTCCCGCCGGAGCTGGGGCGGATGATTATTGACGCGATCAGGAATCCGCCGCCTTTCGACCGTACCAAACTGGAGCGTGAATGCGCGCGTGCGGAACGTCGTCTCAATCAAATCATAGCGGAAATTGATCGCAATGAAGCTGCCGCAAAATAAATACTTCTCCAGCAGGCATCTTAGTGTCTCACGAAGGGATCTTGCGGACATCAAGGCATTTGAAATCGCCCATCCGGAAACTGGTGGCGGACTGGAGCGGTATCTCAAGTATCAGGCATTGTTTGATGAACACTCGGGAGTCATGCGTACATATTTAGTACGGCTAAAATGAACAAGGGAATGTGTCGGGTACTTTTCGCTCAAGGCGGGACTGATCTCGGTCAATGAGGAAAGGGCCTCGAATGGCGTTACTTTTGACACCGTGCCAGGCGTGGAGCTGGCGAATTTTGCCGTCAACAACGCGTTCGCGGAGAAGCATAATGCAAAAGGGCTGGGCTATCTGCTCTTTTCAGGGCTGATCGCACCATTTGTTTTGGAACACGCGAAAATGCTCGGCATTTACATGATCTATCTGTTTGCCCTGCCTTATGAACGGCTGATGAAAACATACGAAAGCTACGGCTTCCACCGATTGCCGCGCAAGGCGGAGGAGCAACTGCACCAGCGGCTCAAGCCAGCATATGACGAGTCCTGCATTTTCATGTACCAACTTCTTCATGAAATGCGGCATTGATTCAAGACCGTGGGTTATCACCCACGTCTGTGTTATAATCACCGCTAGAGCGGTTCTATTTGGTATTTTTGCTGACCGTGGGTTATCACCCAATCCGTGGGTTATCACCCACGGCT
>JAFZAB010000081.1 GCA_017548425.1 Victivallales bacterium | reverse complement strand
TTTAATAAAATTTTATTAAAAAAATATTAAAAATTTTATTTTTAATAAGAATTAATTATTAATAATAAATTATAATAAAAACAGTTTCTTTAAACAGTTTTAATATTAATTTGTGTTAATAATTTTAATAATAATAGTTTCATTAAAAATATATTGAGCATTTTCATCTTTTGATATTAAATTATTATTTAAACAATAAATAGCTTTTATTTTTTCTAAAAAAGGAGCTACGAATACTAGTTTCAAATCTTTATTCTTGAACGATTCATTTAATTGAGGCTGGATTTGAATTTCTAAACCTAATTCAATATAAGAACAAGAATTATCTTTTAAATTCCATGTGCAAATTTGAAGTCGTTCGATAGTAAAATCGCTATTTTTGATAGGATTGTCTGTGACCTGATTTTTATCGAATAAAATGTAGAAAAAATTATCCATAATGTTCATATATTTTTGACAAAAAATTGCAATTCTAACAATTTATTATTTTAATAGGAATACTCAATTCTTGTGCTATTTTTTTACCTCTTACCAATTCCATTTCTTGAAATTTCTCATAAAATTCTATATCAAAATTATCATTTGATAAACGTTCTATTTCATTAATATCATATATTAATACAAAAATTAAAACAGGTTTTATCTTATAAAAAAAATTAAGTGGGACATTAACTATTTCTCTATTTCTATTCAATAACACAAAGTGACCATCTAAAACAATAGCATTATTATTGTTTTTTCCTTTTTTTAAATTCTTCCACAATATGCTCCATTTCTCATCTAGTCCGTCGTCATGATTATTACTCCAATAATCATTATTGTTTAAATTTATTATTCTTTGAAAAGATAAACATGAATATCCGAGATGTTTGAAATACTTATTTATTACTCTTGTTTTACAGATATTATTTATTCCACTAATATAAATAAGACGATGATCGATTGATAGATATTCATCATTTATATATTTAGTAATAATGTCATTTGAAAGATATGAAAAAGATTGAACATTTTTAAATGAGAAATCATTCGAAGGAAGCAAATAAACTTTACCTAACTTATAGGCATAAGATATTTGGCATCCTTTAAAATATACTTTAAAACTTTCATATGATATACCAGATAAGAATTTTGTTTTTTCCCAAAGCATCTCTGGTTCATCTTTTAATATTTCAAGAACTTCAATTATTGCAACAAACTTTTTTTTCGGAGAAGTTTCATATACCAGCATATAAGAAACTTCCAATTTTGGAATTCTTCGCCTAAATTCAAAAGCTTTTTCTCCGCTCAATATTTTTGCTACATATTGAGGATGAATTGATAATATTATGGATTGATTAATCATTTAAAATATCCGGGAGAATATGATTAAACTTTGTTGATATTGGCATAAGAGTATTTCCACTCTTCTTTTTTATCTCTTGTTTAACAATTTCACAAGATGATGACTCTAATTTTTTGAAGCGTAGCAGACGGAATAATATTATTGTTGACTCATATTCCAACAGATGATTTAAATCATGTATATTATATTCAAATCTTTTTGATAATATCGCACTTGCATAATCAATTTTTTCTTTATTTATTTTTGTATAAAACTTTTCAACTATTCCTATGACAAGAAAATCATTTTTCATATTATTACAATAAAAAATCAACAAATCACCTTGTTGAATTGTATCATTTTTACCTCGACATATAAATGATTTATTTATACTATTACTTTGCAAATCATCAGGACAAAGCAAAGGCAATAACAATTGATGTTTCTCATCTTTTTGCAGAATATCATGTTCTATTCGTTCAAATAAATTAGGGAATATTTTATCTTGAGCCTTTCGAGATAATCTTATAACAAATTTTCTTATCCACTCATCAAACCTAAAAAATGGATAATTTTGACTAATTACATAATAATTATATGGTTGAAATAAATAATTATTATTTTTTAATGATCTTACATAAACAAAATCGGGATCACCTCTTCCTGAAATTTTACATTCTCCTTTCGATTCAAAACCATATTTGCTGCAAAAGTTTATTAATGCATTATCTTTTGTATGAACATATATATAACGGCATCCTTGTTGCATTGCATATTGAACAGCAACAAAAAACAATCTTTCAGCGATTCTTTTTCCACGAACCTCTTCCATTACATAAAACGTGCAGATTTTTAGAATTTTACCATGAAGAATCTCGTCTTTTATATTTATTATAGGATTGTATTCAATGTGATAAATACATATTGCCTGGATTTTTAGCTTATCATTCTGTTTTGCTTCACTATATACCCAGGCCTCTCTTTTTTCGTCTCTAATTTTTCTTAACCATATTTCAAAATTTGGATAATTGTTGTATAAAGGATTCCATATTGAATCTGATAAGCTTAATTGATCAACAGTACACCAAAGAGTTCCAGAATTCATTTTTTTAGTGTTTTTATTCAATTCATTTTTTAAGAATTGAATAAATTGATAAGAGGTAAGAACAAAAACATCATATTCGTTTAAACATTTTGATGAAATTATTTCAGAGTCATTTGTTACAAATAAATCGATGATTTTATTTTTAAACAAATATTCGATAGTAGATACATCATATTCATCCTCCTCACCCATTGTCTCAATCACCTTCACATCATTATCAATCAAATTACAATTAATATTAAAATTGTAGGCTAAAATTAAATCAAAAAGTATTTTTTTTTGGGATTTCCTAATAAATAGGTCAAAATTTATCAACAATATATAATTAAATATCTCCTTGTGTAGATTTATTTTCCACGGATTCCACTTGTTAACATCCTTAAATATATTTAAATCTAATAATATTTTCATTTATAAATGATCCATCGACATTCGTATATTAAGTATTAAAAATAATTATTTTTATATTTCAATGTATTTATTAACCCATAAAAGAAAAACTTTCCTCATTTGCTTCTAATTCATAGAAATAAATATCACCCCAGAGGGGATGGCTTGATTTGAAGTCACCCATAGGGGAACAGAAGCGAATGACGAAGTTAACCGTCTTGCTCGCTCCATATTGTACGAACGCCCCAACATGTTTTCGTGTAATCCTTCCATGCATCCAAGCGTACGTGAAGGCATAGTAGATTGTCTCTAACCACAGCCAGAGACCATGGTTTTCTAAACTATAATAAACAATCATTGTAGTTGATATCTCTATCCATAAAAAACGCTTGTAAAATTTTTGACTTACAATAAATAAAGTTTACCATTTTTATTAGAGAAAATAACGTATTTCATCTTTAACCATCTAGCATTATTCTAAGTTGAGATATCTTATTATCCCCACAAATGACATCCCTATGACTCCAATCTCTTTTGGTTCATCGCCTCGCGCATTCGCCTGACACAATGACATCCCAATGATTCCAGTCTCTTTTGGACTTTTGCATATTATTTTAACATTTCTTTCTCAGTTGTCAAATCATGCATTCCAACATTAGTCACTTCCCTACCACTATTTATTTGAAAAAACTTGTCTCAAGAGAAAAAAACACTATATTATTAATTTGCGTTTTCCATTATTTATAGTGGTAAAGAAAAACCACTCGTCAACATCCACACAATCAACCAAGCAACCATGAAACTCTCCCAACTCGTCGGACAGCGTCTGAAAGAAGCCCCCAGAGACGCACAGACCATCTCCCATATCTATTTGATTCGTGGCGGTTACTGCCGCCCAGTCTCCACGGGTCTCTTCACCCTGCTGCCGCTCGGATATAAAATCACAGACAAAATCAAGGCCATCATCCGCGAAGAAATGAACCGTATCGGCGGTCAGGAAATCTTGATGCCGGTCGTCCTTCCGGCTGAACTCTGGCAGGAAAGCGGCCGTTATGAAAAGGTCGGGCAGGAGCTCCTCCGCTTTACGGATCGCAACAGCAAGGCCATGATTCTCGGCATGACGCATGAAGAGGCCGTCGTGCAGGTTGCAAGAACAGAACTGACGTCCTACAAGCAACTTCCGACGATGCTTTATCAAATTCAGACGAAATACCGTGACGAAGCGCGCCCACGCGCAGGCCTCATCCGCGTCCGCGAATTCACGATGAAGGACGCCTACTCCTTCCATACGTCTCAGGCCTCCCTTGAAGAGCACTACGCGAAAGAGCATGAAGCCTATACGCGCATCTTCAAGCGGATTGGTCTTAAGCGTTGTCTCTCAATTCTTTCGGACTCCGGCATGATCGGCGGCGCCATCTCCCATGAATTCATGGCCATCGCGGATTGTGGCGAAGACACCATCTTCGTCTCCCCCAACGGCGAATACAAGGCCAACCGCGAAATCGCCACGTCCCGTCTGAACTACGTCAAAGAAGAGCCCAAACCGCTCCAAGAGGTCGAAACGCCGAATTGCAAGACCATCGACGATTTGGCGAAGTTCCTCGGAATCAAGCCCGAACAGACCTGCAAGGCCGTCTTCTACAAGCATTTTGACGGCACGCTCATCTTCGCCTGCATCCGCGGCGATCTTGAAATCAACGAAGCGAAACTCAAGAAGATCACGCAGTCTCCTGAAATCGACTTCGCGAACGACGCGTTGATCGAAGACGCAGGAGCCGTTCCGGGCTTCGCGTCCATCCTCGGCATCAAGCCGTCGGACAAGATCCGCATCGTTCTTGACCATTCCGCCGCAGAATCTTCCAATCTCGTCGTCGGCGCCAACAAGAAAGACGTCCATTGCCTCAACTTCAACTTTGATCGTGACGTTCCTGCGGAAGACAAGGCGAAAATCATCATCGACGACATCGCGACCGTCCGCGAAGGCGACCCCTGCCCTGTCACAGGACAGCCGTTGCAGATGCTGAAAGGCATTGAAGTCGGCAACATCTTCCAGCTCGGCACAAAGTACTCCGAACCAATGGGATGCACCTATCTGGACGCGGATGGCAAGGCGAAACCCATGATCATGGGTTGCTACGGCATCGGCGTCGGCCGCGCCATGGCCGCCGTCATCGAACAGTGCCATGACGACCACGGCCCCGTCTGGCCCATCACCATTGCTCCGTTCGAAGTCCATCTCATCGGCCTCAACCACAACCAGCCGGAAGTCCAGACCGCCTGCCAGAAACTTTATGACGACTTGCAAGCCGCCGGCGTGGACGTCCTCTACGACGACCGCGGCGAAAAGGCCGGTTTCTCTTTCGCGGATGCCGATCTCATCGGCGCCCCGCTCCGTATCACCCTCTCCCCCAAGACGTTGGCGAACAACCAGGCGGAATTCAAACATCGCGAAGATGGAAAGAACTTCCAGCTCATCAGCCTCGACGGCATCGTCGATTTCATCAAACAACAAATCCAAGCGGAATTTGACAAATACAACGTCTGAGAACCATGCGTGCAGTCCTCCTTTCAATCCTATCCATCTCATTAACCATTTTTGCACAAGAAACCATGAAAGACACCATCACCGTCATCTCATACAACATCCACCACGGCGAAGGAATGGATGGCAAGCTTGATCTGCAGCGCATCGCGGATGTCGTCAAACGTGAAAATCCGGATGTCGTCGCCTTCCAGGAAGTCGATGTGAACGTCAAACGCTCAGGCAAAATCGACGAAGCAATGATACTCGGCGAACTGACTGGCTACAAGCCGTTCTTCGGCAAATCCATCCCGTTGACGGGCGGCGCATACGGTAACGCCATCATCGCCAAAGATCCGGAAGCCGTTCTCGTCAAGCATATTCCGCTTCCGGGCAAGGAGCCGCGCTGCATGTTCGCCATTCAGGCGAAGAGCGCAAAAGGCACGCCGTTCGTGTTCGCTTGCACACATTTGGATCTTGACGCGGAAAACCGCCTCAAATCCACCGCCATCATCGCGGAATGGGTGAAAGGACTCACTGTTCCAGCCGTGCTCGTCGGCGATATGAACTGCCAGCCAAATTCCGCCCCCTACAAGGCTTTCGCCGAAACGTGGGACGCCGCATGGGGCGACAAGCCGTTGGCGACCTTCCCCGCCGGAAAGCCGCGCTCTTCCATCGACCACTGCTTCACCTACCCCAAGCAGGCTTTGCAAGTTGCTGAAATCAAAGTCGTTGAGGAATTGGTCGCCTCCGACCACCGTCCCATCAAAGTCACGCTGATCCTTAAATAACCCACAAAGGCCGAGATCATGACTGAATGCCGTATCTACAATACTTTGGGCAATCTTCTGGCCACATTTGACACCAATACCATGGGGCCGGTCATCACGATTGGACGTTCGTCCAAATGCACGGTCAGCCTGAAAGGCGTGGTGGACACCACCGTGAGCCGCGAACATCTCGTCATGGAACGCATGCTCAACAAGTGGACCGTCACCAACAAAAGCCGTTTCGGCATGTTCAAATCCGGCATAAAATTCGTCACGACGGAACTGGAGGAAGGTGATGTCATCCGCTTCACCAAACTCTTCCTCTGCTACGGAGCGACCGCACGGCCCGCCGCCTATGACATCACATGGGAAATCGAAGGCGAAGAAGGCCCGCAACGTGCCGTTCTGTGGCCCGGTCTGAATTCCATTGGCGCTTCCAATGACAACTATATCACCGTCCGCACACCGGACATATCGCGTATCCATGGATATATCAACGTCTTGAGTGACCGAATAACCTATCGGCACGCCGCCGCGGACAACCCGTCCTTCATCAACGGCGAGCAAGTTCTCGGCAACGATCCCGTCCAAATCAAGGCGGGAGACGTCATCACCATGGCCGAGACATCCGTCACGCTTGTGGACGCCTACCGCATGCAGTCGCACTCCGCCAGCGCCATCGCGCAGGCGAAAATGCATCAGAAATCCTCCGTCTCAAGAGGCGGTTACATCCTGATGGTGACATTGATCGCCTTGGTCATCGTCATTTTCATCGTCATGGCCCTTGTCCTCTATCAAATCACCAAGCAATAACCGCTTATCCCTGTTACTGTCGTGACTTCCCCTATGGAAAATCCGAATCAACTTCCTGGCGACGATCAGCAGAAAGTCGCCGGAAGTTCGCTTTCATCCAAGGGGCGGCAGGACATCTATCTAAAGCAAATTGCTGAATATCCGAGACTTACAGAGCAAGAAGAGCTCCATTACACGCGGCAGTTCTTTGAGCAGACGCAAAGCTTTATCGAAGAGCTGAAAAAGCATCCGCGGCTCATTCTCCATGCGTTGCAGGAATTGGACAGCCAGAAAAACGATGTCCGTATCGGTAATTTCATCGAATTGACGGAAAAGCATGACGCGACGTTCATTCGGACGCAGCTGCCGCTTGTCATCGAACAACTTAAGGAACTGCCACAGGACGGCGACTATGCGGCCCGTTTCGACGACATCGTCAAGAATCTTTCGCTTCGGCCAGCCTTCTATGAACACTGCCATGAGCTGTTGAAACAGGATGACATCCGACGGATGTTCATTCCGGACGAAGACTGGAATGATGTCAAAAAACGCCTTGACGACTATGACCAATCGCGCAAGTCCGCGTCCGCCATTCTGGTTGAACGCAGCCTTCGTCTCGTCATCTCCATTGCGCAGAAATACGTTCGCGACGGCGTCTCGTTGGCGGATTTGATTCAGGAAGGAAACATCGGCCTGATGAAAGGCGTCGAGAAATTCGACTATCGTCTGGGCTATCGATTGTCAACATACGTCACCTACTGGATCACACAGTCGATCACGCGTTCGTTGACGAACAGCAGCCGTATCATCCGCATCTCCGCCAGCACGCTCAAGCAGATCTCCGCCATCAAAGCGGCGGCCGCCGAAATCCAGCAGAAAACTGGCGAAGAGGCTACGCCTGAAGCCATTGCGGATGTTGTCGGACTCTCCTCTTCGCGCGTCAGCGCTTTGCTGAAAATGGCCGAACAGCCTATTTCACTCCAGGCGACGACGGAACAGGACAAACATCTGGAGGAGACCATTCCCGACACGAACACGCCCGTCCCAAACGCGGAGGCCGATTTCGCCTCCCTGAAGGATTCCATCAAAAAAGCGCTCGCCAATCTGGATTCCCGTGAACGCATCGTCATCATCAAACGATTCGGTCTGGATGAAAAAGAGCCGTTGACGCTCAACCAAGTTGCGGAACTGCTCAATGTCTCAAGCGAACGCGTCCGCCAAATCGAAGCCGACGCCATCAAAAAACTCAGAAGCCCAGAAAGTATCCAATTCTTCGAAGGATACAACTAGCCGTCGCTTTCGTCCGCCCAAACAAGCCGCACGGCATCCATCTTCATCTATACGGTAAAACCATATACAACCATGCCAGAATTCATTAAGATATTTGGTGCTAAACAGCACAACCTCAAGGGGTTCAATCTTTCCATCCCGCGCGATTCGCTAACCGTCATCACAGGTCTCAGCGGCTCAGGAAAGTCGTCTCTCGCCTTCGATACGCTCTATGCAGAAGGGCAACGCCGCTACGTCGAATCGCTCTCTGCCTACGCGCGAATGTTTTTGGACCGCATGCAGAAACCGCAGGTCGATCATATCGAAGGCCTTTCACCCGCCATCGCCATCGAACAGCGCTCCGCCTCCAGTTCGCCACGTTCCATCGTCGCGACAACGACGGAAATCTATGACTATCTGCGACTTCTGTACGCGCATGTCGGCACGCCGCATTGCCCGCATTGCGGCCGTGTCATCCATCCGCAGTCGGCCGACGCCATCTGCCGCAAGATCGACGCCATGCCCGCAGGCCTTAAAATCATGATTCTCGCCCCCTACGTCAACGGCCGTAAAGGCGAGCATGTGGATGTCATTGACAATATCCGAAAGGACGGCTTCGTCCGAATCCGCCTCGATGGCGAAATCAAATCGCTTGACGACAATTTCAAAATCGCCAAAACGAAACGCCATACCATCGAAGCCGTCGTCGATCGTCTCGTCACGGGCAAAACCAACGGTACGCGTCTCACAGATTCCGTCGAACTCGCTCTCAAAAAAGGCGACGGCGTCCTCAATCTGCTCGTCGAAGATCCCACGGCGCAGGGCGGCTGGCGTGAAGAACAACTCTCCGAACATCTCGCCTGTGTCCATTGCGGCGTCTCCTTCGGCGAACTCCTCCCGCGCAACTTCTCCTTCAACAGCCCGTTCGGAGCCTGCCCGGAATGCGACGGCATCGGCGCCAAGCTTATCTTCACGCCGGAAGCCGTCATTCCCGATCCGACGATTTCCATAAAAGACGGCGCCATCCCGCTGTGGCGGCGCGGCGGCCATCGCCAGATCATGCTCTACAATCACTACTTACGCTGTCTCGCCAAACAGTACGGATTTTCACTAACGACTCCGTGGCAGGACATTCCGGAAGCTACGCAGCAGATTCTGCTCTATGGCTCCGGCAGCGAAATCGTCATATTCGACGCCTATATGCACGGTCGTCTCCACGAATGGCGCAAGCCGTTTGAAGGCATCATTCCGAACCTCCTCCGCCGTTTCGCCGAAAGCGAATCAGACGACGTCCGCGAACGCCTTCAAGAGCAGATGACATTCGTCAAATGCCCTGTCTGCAACGGCGCACGCCTCAAGCCAGAATATCTCGCCGTCACCATCAATGATCTGAACATCCATCAGTTCTGCTCGTTGTCCATTGACGACGCATACGATTTCATCCGCAATCTGAAGCTTGACGGCAGCAAACAGACCATCGCCAAAGATCTGATCAAGGAGATTTCTGCACGGCTCGGTTTTCTTAAATCAGTCGGGCTCAACTACTTGACGCTGAACCGTGAATCTGGTTCGCTCTCCGGCGGCGAAGCGCAACGCATCCGCCTTGCGTCGCAGATTGGCTCCGGTCTCGTCGGTGTCCTCTACATTTTGGACGAACCGAGCATCGGTCTCCATCAGCGCGACAACGACAAACTCATTGCCACGCTCACACGCCTTCGTGATCTTGGAAACACGGTCATCGTCGTCGAACACGATCTCGACACGATGCGCGCCGCCGATTTCATCGTCGATCTCGGCCCGGCCGCCGGTGAACACGGCGGCCATCTGGTCATCGCAGGAACGCCGGACGAAGTCCGTGCATGCAAGACATCCGTCACGGGGCAGTTTCTTTCCGGCAAACGCGCCATTCCCGTTCCGAAGAAACGCCTTGCCGGCAACGGCCATTTCATCACGGTTCGCGGCGCCGCGGAAAACAATCTGAAGCATATCGACGTCACCTTCCCGCTTGGCACATTTACTTGCGTGACAGGTGTTTCCGGCTCCGGCAAATCAACGTTAGTCAACCGCATCCTAAACCGCGCCATCAACAAGAAGCTTGGCATCAAAACGGACGAACCAGGCAAATACGATTCCATCGAAGGGCTTGAGCACATCGACAAGATGATTGTCATCGACCAGTCGCCCATTGGCCGCACGCCGCGTTCCAATCCAGCCACTTACACAGGGCTTTTCGACACCATCCGCCAGATTTTCGCCATGACGCCAGACGCCAAAGTCCGCGGCTACGGCCCAGGCCGTTTTTCCTTCAATGTGAAAGGCGGACGCTGTGAAGAATGCCACGGCGACGGCATCCAGAAAATCGAAATGCAATTCCTGCCGGATGTCTATGTGCCTTGTGAACAATGCCATGGACAGCGCTACAACCACGAGACGCTGAACGTCCGCTACAAAGGACTCAACATCTATGAAGTCTTGGAACTGACCGTCAATCAGGCCTGCGATGTTTTCGACGCGATTCCGAAAATCAAATCGCGGCTCGAAACGCTTCGCGACGTCGGCCTCGGCTACATCCATCTCGGGCAGCCCGCCACGACGCTTTCCGGTGGCGAAGCGCAGCGTGTCAAACTCGCCACGGAACTCGCCAGAAAGCCAGTCGGACATACCTTATATATATTGGACGAACCGACCACCGGCCTCCATATCGCGGATATCGAGCAGCTTCTGAAAGTCCTCCAGACGCTTCGTGATCAAGGCAACACGATTCTCGTCATCGAACACAATCTCGATGTCATCAAAGTGGCCGACCACATCATCGACCTTGGCCCGGAAGGCGGCAATCAAGGCGGCACCGTCGTCGCGCAAGGCACGCCCGAGCAGGTTGCGAAAGTGAAAACCTCCTACACCGGCCAATTTCTGAAAGACATTCTGTAACGACGGCGTCCCGCTCCTGCGGGACCCTATTCTTTCACCACCACCATCCGGCAAGGCTTGCCTTTCGGAATCTTCCATCGACGGTTTGATGCGTCCAAAAGCAACAACGCATCATTCGTAATCGCCAACACTTTCACGCCGCCACCACTTTCCCCTACTCCCAAAGCGAAATTTTCCGTATCCTTCGCCGACGTCTGGATGGAAAACACGGCGACCGTCTTGCCGCTGTTGTTCACGTTCATGAATGAATAATTGGCGAAGCCGACGACTTTTTGCGGCCCTTTCGGTTCCGCAGGCTTCGCCTCTTCCACCACTTCTTCCACCGCAGGAACTTCAACCTTTTCCTCCACAGCAGGCGGTGGCGGAGCAACCACAACCGGTTCGGACTTTTTCACAACAACTGGCTTCGGCGGCTCCGGCATCGACAGGCCGGAGGAAAACGGATTCCGTCCAATCACCGTCTGTTCGCCGCCATTCTGCAAAAAGGCGAACGCGCTCTTCTTCAGCGTCACAGGGCGGTTGACCGCAACAGCCCCGCGACCAAACGTCCATCCGCCTGTGGAATTACTAGACAGCACGATGATCAACAGCGCCACGGCGAGAAGCAACGCGCATCCCAACGCGATCCATTCCCATTCGCGTTTCAGTATTTTTTTCAGTTCATCCATGACTTTCTTCCATATTTAATGACAAAACACCGCCGTAAAAGCGATTTTTTGACAAGAACCTATTGAAATATGTTGGTTATGGCTTTAAGGTAATGGATGTTTTCAATACTGGCAAATCGTTTCCACAAGTTTTAACCAACACAAAACACAGGAGATTTTCATGGCTGGCACGTTTAGATTCACATTTGGCCCGTGGAACATTCATGAAGGCGCGGATCCGTTCGGTCCCGATGTCCGTGAACCGCTCACTTTCGATCAGAAACTGCCGCTTTTCAAGAAACTCGGCTTCGACGGCGTCCAGTTCCATGACGACGACGCAGTTCCCGAAATCAACGGCAAGACGCCCGCCCAGATCACTGCCGTCGCCAAAGCGCTCCGCAAGAAACTGGATGACGCAGGCCTCTACGCGGAATTCGTCGCGCCGCGCCTCTGGTTTGATCCGAAGACCATCGACGGCGGTTTCACGTCCAACGATGCGAAGTGCCGCGCCTACGCGAAAGACCGCTTCAAGAAATCCATCGATATCGCCAACATCCTCGGCGCCAAGTTGATCGTCCTCTGGCTCGCCCGCGAAGGCACCTACATCCGCGAATCAAAGGACTCCTGCGTCGCCGTGCAGCGCATCGCAAAAGTCATCGACGAAATGCTCGATTACGACAAGAAGATCAAAATCGCCATCGAGCCGAAGCCCAACGAACCCGTTGACCACGCCTACATTCCGACGACCGGCCATGCCATCGCTCTCGGTATGCTGACACGCGATCCGAGCCGCGTCGGCGTCAACATTGAAAGCGCGCACGCCATTCTCGCCAATCTCGATCCTTCGGACGAAATGGGATACGCTCTCGCCCACAAGAAACTGTTCTCCGTCCATCTCAACGACCAGAACGGACTTAAGTTCGACCAGGACAAGTCGTTCGGCGCCGTCGATATCCGCCGTGCCTTCAACCAGGTCCGCATTCTCGATCAGCACAACTACGGCAAGAACGGCGAATCCGTCGGTCTCGATGTGAAGGTCATGAGAACGCAGAAGCAGAACGCCAACTTGAAGCATCTCTCCAACTCCATCACGCTCTTCAAAGAACTGCTCGCCATCTCCCGCGGCCTCGATCAGAAGAAGATCGACAAGCTCATCGCGGATCGCGACTACGAAGAGCTCGAACTGTTCATCATACACGCCCTCATGGGCAAATAAGCCTAAAGCCTAAAGCTTAAAAGCTTAAAGCAAATACAAAAAGGCCTTGAGAAGGGCCGAATGACAACACAAAAAGGCTCGCCGACAGTCTTATCGGTGAGCCTTTTCAATGTTTAATACTTAAGGCAATAAGCGAAGCGCTTAAAACCTCACGCCGAAGGCAACCTGTATTTGCTTTAGGCTTTCAGCTTTAAGCTTTTAGCTCTGTAGAGCAACCTTGTACCATTCGATGGCTTCGTTCAGACCGCGGGCGAAATCGTAGTCCGGATCATAGCCGAGCAGGCGTTTCGCTTTGGAAATGTCCGCGTTGGAATGCTTGATGTCGCCTTTGCGATCGGGGCCGAAGTTTGGTTCGACATCGACGCCCAACGCCTTCGTCAGCGTGTAATAGATGTCGATCAGATATTCGCGGCCGCCGTACGCCACGTTGAATGCCTCGCCGGAAGCCTCTTCAGGAGCCAGACAGGCTTTCAGATTCGCTTCGACGACATTTTCGACATAGGTGAAGTCACGGGACTGGCGTCCGTCGCCGTTGATGGTCGGCCGTTCGCCTTTCAGCAACTGCTTGATGAATTTCGGAATGACGGCCGCATACGCGCCGTCTGGATCCTGCCGCCGACCGAAGACGTTGAAATAACGCAAACCAATGGTCGGCAGGCCGTAATGACGCGAATACTGCTTGCCCCACTCTTCGTCGCAGCGTTTCGTCAACGCGTAGGGCGACAGCAGATTGCCTTCACGGCCCTCCGTCTTCGGCAGGTTCGGTTCGTCGCCGTAAACAGAGGAACTGGACGCATAGACGAATTTCTTCACGCCTTTCCGTCGCGCCGCCTCCATCATGTTCAACGTGCCCATGATGTTGTTCGCGCAATAGAAAAGCGGCATTTCGATGGATCGCGGTACACTGCCCCATGCGGCTTCGTTCATGACGTAGTCCATACCGTCGCAGGCAGCCAGACAAGTGTCTAAGTCCTTGATATCGCCTTTCATGAATTCATAATTCGGATTGCCGATGAACAAATCGACGTTCTTCTGGAAGCCAGTCGAAAGATCGTCCAGACAGCGGACTTTGTAGCCGAGCTTGAGAATCGCCTCGCAAAGGTTGGAGCCGATGAAACCAGCCCCGCCCGTTACCAGAAAACGGCTTCCTTCCGGAAATTTCAGTGTCGTGTAACCCATAATGCAATCATGATGAATGGTGAATTGATGAACATTCTTACTTATTAATATATGGTTTTGTTTTCGTTTCTGCAAGAAATGAAAAAGCAAAAGGACATTGCCGCACAAACCAAGAATTCCGTCTTGATTGAATAGGCGTGGAAGTGGTTTGTAGAGCGGCAACGATTATATTATTGGTATGAACTCACAAGGAGCATCCATGATAACATTGACCCAAAGGCCGAATACAGGCGAACGGCTTGTCAAATACAGCGGCGAATGCCTTCAATTAAGTCTGACGTTGAACGAACCGACGGAAGGCAAGGCGTTCGTCCGAACCAATCTATGCCGCGGTGACTTGCGCCGTCGCGAAGTCATTGAACAAGTGGAACATGGAAAGGCGCGATTCGGTCGCGACTGGCATGACATTCCCATGCCGGAAACGTTGCCGGGCACGTATTCGCTGACGATGCCGCTGTGCGAAGTCGGCATGTTCGAATTCAAATGCTTCTTTCTTCCGAAAGGCGAAAGCGAACCGTTGTGGGTTCGTGGAGAGAACAGCCGCATCAAAGTGGAGCCAGCGGTAACCGCTTCGAACAACACGATTTACAATGCGTTCGTGCGGCAATTCGGCCCCAACATGGGCGGCGGCGCATGGACGGCGGAGCATCATGCGGCGGAACAACTGCTGGACGGAAAGGACTATACGGTCATTCCGCCGTCGGGCAAATTCCGTGACTTGCAGAAGCATTTGCCGTTCATTATGAAGAACTTGGGCTTCCGTATCGTGCAACTGCTTCCCATCCATCCCGTTCCCGCGACATTCGCGCGAATGGGCCGTTTCGGCAGTCCTTTCGCGCCAATCGACTTCTCCACGGTCGATTCGGGCATGGCCGTGTTCGACAGGCGGACGACGCCTCTTGAGCAGTTCCGCGAATTGCTTGACTCCGTCCATTCGAAGCGCGGCATGGTGCTGATCGACCTGCCGGCGGACCATACCGGTTGGGCTTCGACGATGCAAGTCAGGCATCCAGAATGGTTTTGCCGTGACAACGACGGTTCGTTTGCAAGCCCTGGAGCCTGGGGCGTCACATGGGCGGATCTCTGCAAACTGAACTTTGCAGACCACAATCTGTGGAAATATATGGCGGAAGTCTTTCTCGGCTGGGCGAAACTGGGCGTTGATGGCTTCCGTTGCGACGCAGGCTACATGGTGCCGATGCGCGTTTGGGAATACATCGCGGCGAAAGTCCGCGAGCAGTATCCAGACACGATTTTCTTTCTGGAAGGTCTTGGCGGACCGCCGTACGCCACGGAGGAATTGTTGCAGGAAGGCCGTCTGAACTGGGCCTATTCCGAACTGTTCCAAAACTTTACTGCAGAAGATATGAAGAAATATCTTCGCCATGCGTACGAATTTTCAAGACGCAACGGCTGTCTTGTGAATTTCGCGGAGACGCACGACAACAACCGCCTGGCGGCCACGTCGCCGCAATGGGCGGCGTTGCGGACTGGCATCGCCGCGCTGATGAGCGTCAACGGCGCATTCGGCATCGCCAACGGCGTGGAATGGCTGGCGACGGAGAAAATCGACGTCCATGGCGCGGCTTCCCTGAACTGGGGGGCTTCGCCGAATCTTGTCGATTACATCAGCCGTCTGAACAAAATCCTGCGTTGCTCCGCCGCATTCGGGCCGGATGTGGAGCTTCGTGTGTCGGAGAGCGGCCGTGGTGGCGGCGTAGGTGTCATCCGCCGTTGCCACAACAATCTTGATTCCGTCTTAGTCATTGCAAATCCGGATGTTGAGCATTCAACGTGGTTTGAATGGGAAATCCAGGAGTTCGACATCGGCCGCACGGCGGTTGATCTCCTTGGCGGCGCCCATGTCCAATTGCCATGCGTGAACGGACGTTGCCGCGTGGATTTGCAGCCTGGTCAATTGCTCTGCCTCGCCTCCCGTCCGCTTGGCGATGAAGAATCGGATTTCAATGATTGGCAACTGACGCACGACTACGTTCTGAAGGCAATTGTCCATTACTATAAGTGCCTAGACGTGACTGGTTTGGATTTGAATGGGCTAGCGAAGCTCCTTCATCAGGATACGCGCGCGTTTCTGCGCCATCTGTTCGAGCCGCACAATCTTTTCCCGCATAAGCATGGCATGTCGAAACAGAATGCGCATTATCTTCCGTTCGTGGAATGGAATCCTGAACAGGACGCGCGGCGCGTCGTCATGGTTCCGCCGGACCATGTGCTTCTCGTGGAGCATGCGCATCGTTTCCGTGCGTCGCTGATGGCAGGTGGACGTTGCCTGCAACGGCTGCCTTCTTTCCGTGGCGCGGATGGGCGGCATCATGCGTTCTTCATGCCGCAAACTCTTCCGGCCAAAGTACATGAGGCGGAAATCCAAGTCGAGCTTCATAATCAGGACACGACATGGCGGGCCGCCGGTAAATTGATTCTGCTGCCGGATGGCGCATCGCGTCGCGTCACGATGACAGTCAATGAAGACCAACTGAAGCCTGAGCTTTTGGGGCTGTGCACCAACAGTTTAGGTGGCTACGCGCAAGTCCGTGCATGCTGGGGAGATTTGCAGAGCAAATACGACGCGTTTTTAGCCGCCTGCCCGTCTCCTGACTATCCGGCGGATCGCAAGGTGATGGTCTCCCGTTTCCATGTGGAAGTCGGGTTCCGCGACTATAGCGTTGAACTGAGCCACGACTGCCAGACTTCCTTCACGGCTTCCTATGACAACCGCCTGCGGTGGGAATTCGCTGTCCCGTCCGACATGGGTCAAACGGTTCGGCTGGACGTTCTGTATTCCATGGAAAAGGGCAAGCGGAATCGTTGCCATTTGCAGATAACCCGCACGGATACAACGAATAACGAACACCATGAATTAGCCAATATAGAGCCCGTCACGCTACGGGTCCGCCCCGAAATCGACTGTCGGCCAAACCATGAGACGACGAAAGCCTATCAATGGGCGGAAAACGCCTATCCTGCCGCCGTGAAAGAAACGGACGGACACGGCTTCGTCTTCGTGCCGAATGGCGGTTTCGGCCTGCGGATGTGGTCGGATTCATGCTTTAAGAAAAAGCCAGTATGGAATTACAAACAGGCGTTTCCAGAGGATGCGGAACGTGGTCTGGATGCCTTGAGCGATGAATTTTCGCCAGGCGAATTCCGTTGCGAATTGCGCGGCGGCGATACATTCTTACTGGATGTGGAAGCGACTGCGAATTCGGAACTTGGAACAGCTTGCCCGCCGTCGAAGGAATCTTCCGAAAAGGCCATGCCGACGGATTTGCCGTTGGCGGAAGCCCTTCGCCAAGGAATGGATGCCTATTTGGCGTTCCGCGGCAGCAATCGAACCGTCATCGCAGGCTACCCATGGTTCCTGGACTGGGGGCGCGACACGCTGATCTGCCTGCGCGGCTACATTGCGGCTGGCCGTCTGGACGAAAGCCGAGACATCATCCGACAATTCGCATCGTTTGAAAAGAACGGCACGATCCCGAACATGATTCGCGGCGGAGACGCCTCGGACAGAGCGACTTCGGACGCACCGTTGTGGCTGTTCGTCGCCGTCGGCGATTTCATCAAAAACGCGCCGTCGGGAAAGGACATCCTGTCGATGGACTGCGGCGGCCGTCCGCTACTGGCCATTCTGGAATCCATTGCGGAGAATCTTGTCGCAGGGGCGGAGAACGGCGTCCGCATGGACAAGGCCAGCGGTCTCCTGTACAGTCCGTCGCATTACACATGGATGGACACAAACTATCCCGCCGGAACGCCGCGTCAAGGCTATCCCATTGAAATACAGGCTCTTTGGATATATGCCCTGACATTGCTCAAAGACATCGGCAAGAAGAAAGATCTTGTCGGCTGGCTGGAAAAAGCGCGAAACAGCCTGTCAAAACTGTATCTCCGAGGCGATGGAAAAGGCTTGAGCGACTGCCTCCACGCGGATGGGCCGCAAATCGGCGCGCAGGAGGCGACGGCAGACGATGCTGTCCGCCCCAACCAGTTGCTGGCGTTGACGTTGACGGATGTCTTCGACCATACGGCGACCGCCATGGACATTCTAGCGGACTGCGCACGGTTGCTCGTGCCGGCGGCCATTCGCTCCCTGGCCTCCACCGATGTCACGACGCCGATTCGTATCATGCTTGACGGCAAGCAGTTGAATGATCCGTTCCATCCCTATTGGGGCCAATACACGGGCGTTGAAGACACACATCGCAAACCCGCCTACCACAACGGCACGGCATGGGGCTGGCAGATGCCGCTCTATTGCGAGGCGTTGCTGAAAGTCTATGGAACGGAAGCACTTCCGGCGGCGACAGCGATCTGGGGTTCCGCGGCGGACGTCATGGAACGGCGTTGCATCGGCCATCTGCCTGAAATCTGCGACGGCGACGCGCCGCATACGCCGCGCGGCTGCCCCGCGCAGGCGTGGAGCATGTGCGAATTCTACCGAATTCACACATTGCTGTAGGTAGTGTCAGGGGAGCCCAGCCGATGGGACTTTCCTCTGAATAAAAAACGGAAAATTTGCATTTGGAACATATTGCGATTATGTTAATTAGTTTATAGAACGATATTTCAGCCTCCCTGTTGAGAGAGGGGTGTCAAAAGGCTTGGTTTATGAGTAAAAACCACGAACATCACGAACACAAAGTGCACGGACGTAAAATGAAAGTGTTGGTCGTGACTCCGGAAATCACGTATATTCCCGCAGGCATGGGCAACATATCGACGCATCTGAGCGCCAAGGCCGGCGGCATGGCCGACGTGTCGGCGACGCTTGTGAAGGCGTTGTTTGATTTGGGCGCAGACGTCCATGTGGCGATTCCGCACTACCGCCAGATGTACAAGACAGACTATACGAACATGGAGGACACCAACCAGAAAATGCTGCGCGAAGTCATCCAGGGCGGTGAAAAAGACCATGTGAAACGCGTCCATCTCGCCTCCAGCCGTCTGTTCAATACAAGCAACCGCGTCTATGGCTGCACGACGGATGAATGCCTGCAGCGAAGCCTCGCCTTCCAGCGTGAAGTCATCAACACGATCATTCCGGAAGTCAATCCGGATTTGATCCACTGCAACGACTGGATGACAGGCCTGATTCCGTCGTTCGCGCGAATTCTGGGCATCCGCAGCCTGTTCACCGTCCACAATATCCATACGGTGGAGACGACGCTCGAGCGGATTGAAGATTATGAAATCGATACGAAGCCGTTCTGGAACAACCTCTATTTCACGCATTTGCCGTCGGGCTACGACGAATCGCGCCGCTACAACCGCGTCGATCTGCTCGCCAGCGGCATTTTCGGGGCGCACTTCATCAACACGGTCAGCCCGACCTTCCTGAAGGAAATCGTGGATGGATACCATGATTTCATCCCCTACCACGTTCGAGAGGAAATCAAAAACAAATACTACCACAACTGCGCGGAAGGTATTCTGAATGCGCCGGATCCGGATTACAATCCGTCCAACGACATTGCTTTGGACGCCACCTATACGGCGGAAAACCACATGGAGAAAAAGCGTCAGAACAAACTGGCCTTCCAGCGTGCTTTAGGCTTGCGGGAAGACCCGAACGCTCCGTTGTTCTACTGGCCGTCTCGCCTCGATCCCATCCAGAAAGGGCCGCAGTTGCTGACGGAAATCATGTATTCCATCATCCATGACTACTGGGAGAAGGATTTGCAGATCGCGGTCGTCGCGGACGGTCCATTCCAGCCGTATTTCTACGATATCATCCGCATGCATGGTTTCGACGACCGTGTGGCGGTGCACCCGTTCAGCGAACAACTGTCGCATCTAGGCTATGCGGCGAGCGATTTCGTGCTGATGCCGTCCAAATTCGAGCCCTGCGGCCTGCCACAGATGATCGGACCGATCTACGGCAGCCTGCCGGTCGTGCACGACACGGGCGGCATCCATGACACAGTGCAGGATTTAAACGTCACGGCGGGAACGGGTAACGGCTTCATGTTCAAATTCTATGACGCGCCGGGGCTCCGTTGGGCGATTGATCAGGCGATGGCCTTCTACTCCATGCCGGAAGCCGTACGCCAAAAGCAGATTTCCCGTATCATGCAGGAGGCCAAACAGCAGTTCACCCACAACGTGACGGCTGAAGCCTATATCAAACTGTACGAGAAGATGATGGATCGGCCACTCATTCCGTAAACAAGAGGTAGCGATTTACACAAGACGATGGATTCCGCCGCGAACGACAAATTTGCAAATGAACTGAAGCAAGCTCTGGGAAGCTTTCTCGGACTGCCAGTCAATGCAACGACATCGTTGCTGACGGATTTGCTGTATAGTCTTGAAGCGCAGACTCGTATCATGCAGCAGTTCAAAGGGCAGCAGGAAAACCGTTTGATGACGGACGCCTTGGACAGCTTGCTCACGGTATGCGAAAAACTGCCGAAGGCGCAAATGCTTCGATCCTATGTCGGCCGCATGGCGGGAACGCAGGATGTATCTGTCCGCAAGAGACTTATGACTGAATTGCTGGAGCATCTGGCGGCGGCGAAAAGACGGCAGAAGAAGTTTTTTTAATGGCTTGAAGGAATATCAATATGGATTCGTGGAAATGGAAAGAAGTCTGTGATTTGGCGTTGGACTGCGCACGGTTCGCAGTCTCCCATCGTCGCCGCACAGGCATCGGATATGATTTGAAATCAGATGGTTCGCTCGTGACGGCCGTTGATGCGCGCAACGAAAAGTTTCTGAAGGAAAATCTTCTTCGTTTGGATGACGGCTCGTATTTCATCGGCGAGGAGACCGTCCTTTCCTGCGGAGCGGATTATATCGCAAATGCCTTGGCGAACCGCTGTTGGGTCGTGGATCCCATCGACGGGACGGCGCCGTTTGCGCATGGCTTCCCGACATGGGGCGTTTCCATCGGTTATATGCAACAGGGCCGATTGACCAACGGCACCGTCGTCCTGCCGGACACGCATGAGATTCTGACGACGGACGGCGAAACCGTCAAATATGCGCAAGACTTTGAATTGACGGATGATGCCGCGGTGCTTCCATGGGTCGTTCTCGACAAGCCGTCGGATCAATGGACCGACGGCGGCATGCTGATGCTCGGCCAGAAATGCACGCGGTACGAGCGGATTCCGCTGCCGAATCCCGTCATGTCCAGCGGCAGTGCCGTGCAGGCTCTCGCCAGCGTCATGAGCGGAAAGGCGGAGGCCTATATCGGCCACATGAAGCTGTGGGATGTCGCGGGCGTGCTGCCGATGATGGCGCGTCTGGGCATCGTCGGGAAGATGACGAACGGCATGATGATGGATTGCGACATCACGAACGGCACGTTCAATCTGGATACGGCGTCGCCGAAATGCTGGGCATTGAACGCCGATGTACGGATTGCCCGTCCGGAAGTGCTGAACGCATTGTTGGAGAAACTACAGCGATGATGAAACGGATCATCGCCATCTTGTTGTCTTTGAGTGCTTTACTGCCTCTTTGCGGTTGCCGTCGCCAAGCGGAGGCGGACTACCAGCGTGGCGTCGAACTCATGCAGAAGGAAGAGAATGACGCGGCTGTGGAAGCGTTGGAAGCGTCCATCCGCAAGGCGGAGCGCGTACGGGACAGCCATCTGCAATTGGCGTTCTACTATGAACGGCTCGGAAGCCATGATCTTCTGGCCCTGTGGCATTACGAACAGGCTCTAAAACACACGCCAAAAGACGCCAAGGAGATGCCGGACATACGGGCCGCCGTGGAGCGCAACGCGGATGCGGTGCTCGCGCATTTGCAGACGGAAGGCCGTCAGGAGGCGCAGGAGGCCCTTCAACTGAAAGTGACGCTTCTGGAAGAGCACGCCATGCGTCAGAAAAAATGGATCGAAGAATTGCAGCGTGAAAACACGGAATACCGTAAGATGCTGCGGGATATGAAATAACATAAAAAGGAATTGACATGTTGACGAAACCGATTTTGATTGGACATCGTGGCTTTTGCGGATCGTATCCGGAAAATACGTTGATTTCGTTCGAAAAGGCGCTTGAGATGGGCGTCTCCGCCATTGAATTCGACGTGCATCTGACGAAGGACGGCGTGCCCGTCATCAGCCATGACGGCAAAATCGGCCGTTGCTGCGACCATACAGGCGTCATCAACGATCTGACGTTCGATGAAATCCGAACATATGATTTCGGCAAATGGAAGGGCGAACAGTTTGCAGGAACGCAGATTCCTACGTTGCAGGAAGTTCTGGATTTCATTCTTTCCCGGAAACCGGACATTTTCATCGCCTGCGAAGTCAAGGATCCCAATCCGAAATGCGCGGAAATCTGCTATGAAGAGCTGAAAAAGCGCAACAAGCTGCAGTCCTGCTCGTTCATCAGTTTCATCATCGCGCAGCTCCATCATCTGCACGAAATCGATCCGAACACATTCCTCCACGGTTTCCGTGAATGCGACATGGCGAATTTCATCCCCGGCTCCTATAAGATCATGAAACGCATTGGCATCCACATTTCGAAAGTCGTCAAGGAAGAGGTTAAGGCCTTCAACGACATGGGCATCGAAATCGACAGCTGGGGCATCGACGACGAAGCGACGCTTGACAAGGCATTGGAATGCGGCGTCGTGACGTTGACCAGCAACAAACTGGATGTGACCGTCCCCTTGATGAAGCAGAAAGGCCTCATGTAAGCTTAAAGCTTAAAGCTTAAAGCTGAAAGCAAATACAAGAGTCATGCTGGATTGACTGGATTTTCTGGAATGACTGGATTGGTTGAATTTTGCCATATCCAGAATATCCAGAATATCCAGAACATCCAGAACTTCCAGAACATCTAGAACATCTAGTATCTCACTACTGCAAGAATCGTGGAAAAATCATTTGCTACTTTCATATTCCCTTATATGTTATAGTATAGTCTGAAATACCAAACCTACAATAACAAGGGAACATCCATGCGCACATTTGTTGATCACACGCCACGTATCGCCGTCATCGGTTATGGACGCTGGGGCAGGCAGTGCCACACGTATCTTATCAATCTCACGGAAGGCCTTGAACTGCGCTGCGTCGTCTCTTCGGACGCTGAAAAACGCAAACAGGCCGAACATGACCGCCATTGTATGACATACGAGACGTTTGATCAAGCCATCAACGACCCGCTCGTCGATGCCGTCGTGCTCGCCACACCATCCGTAACTCACGTCGATCTAGCCGTCAAGGCCCTCAACGCAGGCAAACATGTGTTGACGGACAAGATCATGTGCCTCAACGCGGACGAATGCAAACGCATGATGGCCGCCGCGGAAGCCAACCACAAACTGCTCACCGTCTTCCAGAACCGCCGTTTCGACGGCGACTATCTCACCGTCAAATGGCTCATGCAGAATGGCGCGTTGGGCGACGTCTCATGGATCGAACAGGCGTGGATCGGCTTCGGCAAATGGGGCAACTGGCGTGGCAAGAAGGACTTGGGCGGTGGCCGCATCTATGATTTGGGTGCCCATCTGATTGATCAGGCTCTCCAGTTCTTCCCGCAGCCCGTCGAATCCGTCTATTGCCGCACGCATTACGACTGGCCGGACGCGGACATCGAATCGGAAGCCACGATTTTCATCAACTACAAGAACAACAAGACCGCCGTCGTCGATCTCTCATCCATGTCCTACATCGACAAGCCGCGCTATCTTGTCAAAGGCAGCAACGCCACATTCGTCAAATTCGGCCTTGATCCGCAGGAAAACGCCATGATCGCGGGCGACATCGACGCCGCATGCGACGCACCCAAAAACTACGGCATCCTCAAGAACAGAAAAGGCGAGCAGATTATTCCAACATTGCCCGGCCGTTGGCGCTCCTACTACGAAAACTTCCGCGATGCGCTCATCGGCGTTGCGGAACCAGTCGTTTCGCTTGACGAAGAACTGAAACTCATGCAGGTTGTCGATGCCGTCCACAAGTCCGAGAAGACTGGACAAGTCGTTTATCTGTAATTATTTCCATTCAACGAAAAGCGCCTGTTTTTCATTTCTGTAATAGGAGAGATAATTTCAAAAGTCTAACTTGAGCCTGTTTTTTATCTGTGATTTTCAGAACCAGCCTTGGCGCCGGAGGCCGATGAATCCTGTTTGTTTTTTATATTCTTTTTATAATCAGAATCTTAAGCGTTTTTATCGGCCTCGGCGGCAAGGCTATCTGTGAAAAATCAGTGTAATCTGTGTGATCTGTGGTTTCCTTTACATAGACATTTGAGCAATTTTGAAATTGCCTCAGGAGAAAATATGGTCAACCCCGCCCAGACAGGGCCATGCCTGCGTCATCTGCTTGACAGCATCCATGCCTTGAAACGCAAACGCAAGCTCCAACTGACAGCCATCGCCGCCCTTTGGAGTCTGCTTCCTGCGGTCGTCATTCTTTTCGTAGCCGCAGGTCTGGACGTGCTATGCCATTTCAGCCATCCGTCTCGCTATATCGCCTTCGGTATCACAGCTTTAGCCGTAATTGCCGCGTTTGTTTTCGTCATCCGGACCGCCTTGGTCAAACTGTCGGACCAAGCCATGGCCACCCTATTGGAAAAGGCCCGCCCGGATGCCGACAACGCTTTCATAAACGCCGTCCAATTCGCGGATTCTGAAAACACGCCGACGGAAATCGTCGAAACACTTTTGGCGGACACGGATGTCAATCCCGCCACCATCAAAGCGTCGGAGCTGTATTCCAAACGACCATTGAAATGGCTGGCCGCCACCCTGCCCGCCGTGTTGCTCGCCGTTGTGATTTCCATGGTTGCGGCTCCCGAACGGATGACCGTCGCATTGCAACGTATCCTCCGTCCGGGCAGTGACTTGCTCCCCTATGCGAAGACACGCATCGTCAGTCTCCTGCCGCAAAACGCACGTGTCCAACGTGGTGAACAGCTCACCATCGCGGCCATTCTGGAAGGCGACATTCCGTCTGAAACGATCATCCAATGGTGCGCGGCGCCAGACGCCTCCATTGAAAAACTTTCCATGAAACGAAGCACGGACGAAACGGAACCGAACTTCAGCGTCATCACGCCGCCTGTTTTCGATCAGGCCAGATTCCGCCTCATGGCAGGCGACAGCACATCTGATTGGCAATACGTTACGTTGGACAATCCCCCCGCCCTGCTCCATTGGGAAGCGACGGTGGTGCCCCCCGCCTACACGGAAATGCCGCCCGCCCAATTCAACTCCACGCAGGAGAAGCCATCCGTCATCGGCGGTTCCCGCCTGAAGCTCCATGCGCAAATCTCCAAACCACTGACGCAAGCGGAACTTATTCAGAATGATACGGTTCTGACATCTTGTCTGTCAAAGGAAAATCAATCGGATGCCATTGACGTTGATTTCGCCACGCTGTTGGACGGACAAATCATTCTAAAAATGACGGATGAAAACGATTCCAGCGTCTCCATCCCCTTCCCTGTCAACATCTTAGCGGACCGCCAACCGTCCATCCAACTTCTCGATACGCCGACCGTCATCACCGTCCGTCCAGACGAACCGTTCGCCGTCGCTTTCCGTGCGACCGACGATTTCGGCGTCGCCCGTGCGGGTATCGACCGCCTGTTGGAAGACAATGGCACGGAGGAAGTCCGCGCCGTTTCGCCAGAAGAACGCACGAAAGTGTTCTCCGCTCGTTTCACCGTCGAGACCGCGACGTTCAACCAAAAGGAAGAACTTCGCTTCCGTTTGTGGGCGGAGGATGAAACGCCGTCCGCCAGCCGTCGTCGCGCAAAATCCGCCATCATCCATGTGAAAATCCAGCAGTCGGAGAACAATGTTGCCAACAAGGCGGAAACGCTCCGCGAGATTGCGATCGGTATCGCCGACATTCTGAAAATGCAGAAGACGGCCCTGAAAGACACCAATCTGCTTCTTGAACAAACCATTACAAACAAGAAACTTCCAGAAGATAGACTGGCGGACATCCATGCACGCCAACGCACCATCCGCGAAGAATCCATCAAGCTGTTGGACAACCGTGCCGCTCTCGGCGGATTCGCTGACACCATCGTCGGACTGGTCAATCAAGAGATGCTTCAAGCCATTGCCGCGTTTGATGAAATCCATCAGGCCCCCCGTCAGCAAAAGGCCGACGCCATCCGCAAATGCACGGCCTTGCAGACCGCCATCGTCGCCGCCCTCTCCAATATGAATCTGGACGCATTGGCTCGCGAACAAGAACATCAGGCCAAAACGGATATTTTCGCCGCCATCCAAGCCTTGCTGAAAAAGCAGCAGACTGCCTTGAAAGACGCCATGGATGCCAAGAAAGGCCAGAAAATCGTCCTTTCCGCGCTCGCACGCAATCAAGACACGGTCGCGCATGGCATTCTGAACATACAGGTGCTCTGCGCGTCATACGTGACGGAGCATGCGGACGATGATTTCGCCAATCAATTGAAGGTCGCCAATAAGACCATCGACGATGGGAAAGCCTACGACCATGCGCTCGGAGCGGCGGAAGCCATTGAAGACAATGATCTTGACGCGGCCATCGACGACCAGAAGGCCACGCTCAAAGTTCTAGCCGACGTTCTGGCCATTCTCAACAAATGGCGTCTCACCAATTTCAAAAAGACCATCGACGATGTGAAAAAGGTCCTTGCGGAAGCAAAGGACGTTTTGGATGCGATGGAGAAAAAGCAAGCCGCCATCACCTCCACCGTGCGAGAAATCAAGGCCAACGCCAATATGGACGATGAAGCAAAAGAAGAACTTGCGAAAGCCGCGAAAGAGCATGAGGAAATGCTCGACATGATTGAAAAAGCCGCCAACGACCTTTATCAGTTCCCTGAGCTTCCGCTCTGTAACGAATTGAATTCCAAGATGCGCGAAATCTATGAAGATGTCACGCAGGCCAGAGATTCCGAAAAGGCGGAAGCCGTTGAAATCGCCGTCCAGAAGGAAGACGGCATTCTGGACGCCATCCGTGGCACGAAAGAGCGCATCGACGACGTCGAAATGTGGCTTCCCGACACGCCGGATCATTTTGTCTGGAATATGGAATCCTTTGATACGGATGAATTTCCGGAAATTCCGCTCGTCGAACTGCCTGAAGAGTTGGAAGACATTGTCGGAGAACTACTTGACCAAGATAATCAAATCGACGATCAGTCGCAGGACGGCACAGGAAACAACATCGTAGCGGATGCCGAAATGGGTTGGGCCATCATGGACGGCAACATGCCGAGCTTCGCCGCCAAAGGCAAGACTGGCAACACGCGCCCCAACGACAACGAAATGACAGGCCGTTCCGGTTCCGGACGCGAAGGTCAGGCCGACGGTGAACTCGTCGAAAACCATGTCAAAGGCTATGAAGGCCGCGAAACGCATGCCCGCCGCACGCAGGATCAATTCCAGAAAGGCATGGTCACAGAGGATAAAGATTCCACGATGAAAGCGCGCGCCACAGGCGGCGGCAAACTCGGCGGCGAATCGGAAGCCATCGGCATGTTCGGCAACGCGCCACGACGCGACCTCCATACTGCCGCGCATGGCACGAATCCACGGCAGATTCGCAAGGAGACGGAAGCCATGTATGCATCCGCCAGAATGCTTTATGTCAATCCAGGCAATCTTGGTGAAGCGGCTCGTGAACTGCGGGCTGTCGAAAACCAGCCGCCGGATTTGAAGGATTTGAACACAGTTCGGAAGCGTGTCCTGCGAAATCTTTCGGACACGCAGGTTTCCGCCCAATCAGGCGCCATCCTTCCTCTTCCAGTCGCTTCCGGCTCACGACAAGGCGGCAGCGCCGCGGCGGATATCAACCTGGACAATGTTTCAGACGAATACAAAGGCTTGATTAACAATTACTACCGTAGTTTGGATAAGTAAGAGACTTTTAGCCTTTTATCAGAGATTAGCCAAGGAGTCATTCATGAAACATAAAACAATGATTTTCTTTGCAGCCGTGTTGTTCTTGCTTCAAGTTCCAGCTGGAGTGGCGGAAGAGGAACGGGAGAAGAAACCTTCGCTGACGATAGAGATGCTAGCCCCATGGCTGAAGATATCATATTATTGCTATGATATCAAACCCATTATCGGCACAGAAAAATCTCTGTATTTTGAGGTTGTTACAAAAGATGGTGTCATTTTCAATAGGCCAATTACTTCAATTAACAAATTTGAGTCTGCTCCGCAGTATCTTGGAGTCCTTGTCCGTAATGAAGGAGTCAATCTTCACTTCACGAACCTTTTCATTATGAATAAGTCAGGCTTAATCAAAGCAATGGACGAGTTCGAAACAAAAGATTTCATGGTCGGCATGCCTAAAGGCAGTTTTGGTTCTAGTGGAGTGTTCAAGCTAGGGGATTACTTTTTATACAGCTCTCCAAATGTAAAAAAATCAAAGCATGGCATCAAGATAGATGAACTGCTTGGTGAGATTGGCTATCGTATTGTGGCGAAATAATCTTGAAAGGAGAGAAATCATGAGCAATTTTGAAGATCTGAAGAAGAGTCTTGAGGAAGCAATTGCCTACAAGCAGGGCAAGCTAGAAAACGTAAAAAAGCAAAGACGGGAGATTGCTCAAGATCCAGAGAATCTAGAAAATCCAACTAATTCAGAATCACAAATCTCCAGAAAGCACCGTCTTCAAAGACCATAAGTGGCGCATGCGTCCCGCCTTCACGCGACGACTTCCGCCGTCGGCACTGGACAAGAGGATACTCCCAGCCATCTAGCCCATCAGCGTCTTTGGGCCAAGCATGCCGTGCGGATCAAAAAGTGCTTTGATCGCACGCATTTCCTCCACGCCCTGTTTGCCAATCAGCAACTCCAAAAAGTTTGTCTTCAGCTTGCCGATGCCATGTTCGGCGGCAGGGGAGCCCCCCATCGCGACGACGCGTTTCGCCAAATCAAAATACAAGGCCTTTCCTTTGGCATATTCGTCTGGATTACGTGGCAAGATGTTCACATGCAAATGGTTGTCGCCGACATGACCAAACGTCACATACCGCAGTCCAGCGGCTCCCAGCTCTTCATGGAACATCGCTACATATTCCTCCAGACGCTCATCTGGCACCGCCATGTCGGTGCCCAATTTTGTCACTGTCGGATATTGACGGCGGATTTGCGCAATCAATCCATTAACGGTTTCCGGCAATGCATGGCGGAACAGCCGGAGCCTTTCACGTGTGTCGTTTTCCGTTGCGCACCAGCACTTTCCCGCATCACCACCCAAGGATTTGATGACCTTTTGAAGGCGTTGCAACACATCGCGTTCATCCGCCGCGCTGCAACCGACGTCCAGAAAAACGCCATGCCGCATATCGTCTTCCAAACAGGCGGGCACACCAGACGCCGCGCCTAGCAGACGGCGGCGTTCACGCAGCATGTCCAACGCATCCGCCCCGAAATACTCTACGGCTTCAAGCCCAAGTTGTTTGCGTTCAGCCCGTAACGCATGGACGAACTTCAATGCGGTCGCTTCATCCGCCCAAAAGCACATCACCATGATGCTCCGCTCTGGACGCGGCACAAGCCGTAATTCAACGTCCGTCACGACGCCCAACGTCCCTTCCGAACCGATGAACAAATCCATCACGTCACGCCCACCGGAAAAATATCCCGCCGCACTTTTCGTCTTCGGCCATGGATACGATGGCATTTTACCGTTAAGAATCGTCCCATCAGGCATTTGCAATGCAAATGCACCGTCATCATCAGCCATCCATTCGCCACGATGCAAATCCAATGATGAACCATCCGCCAAGACGACATGCATCGCTTCCACGTAGGGACGCGTCGGCCCATAGCCGAACGTATGCGCGCCAGACGCGTTGCAGGCGACCGTGCCGCCGATGGACGCACTCGTCTCCGTCGGATCCGGCGGATAGAAAAGTTTCGCGTCACGCAATTCCGTCAACAACGCCCTGCTCTCTTCCGACCAATCCTTCGAATCCGCGAACATGCCAGTTTGCAACGACTTCTGTAAATCGCCCAAACGGACGCCAGATTCGCAATGAACAAAAAAATCGCCGCGTTCATTTTTGCGCAGGCCGAGCACATGGTTCATTCGTTCCAAACTCAACACAAGTCCGCCATCTGGAACGGCGGCGGCCGTAATACCTGTCCGCGCACCGGAAATCGTCACATTCCATCCATTGCGAGCGGCTTCGCGAACCGCCATGGCAACCTCTTCAGCATTCTGCGGCAACGCGATGCAATCCGCATCGCCTTCCTTGCGAGATTCGTCACTGAAATATTTCCGCCATGACGACAACGCTTCGCCAACCACCATCTGCGGCATTCCGCCCACAGGCGTCTGACTGGCTTTCGCAATATTTCCGCTCATACCGAATATCCTCTGTTCCAACTATCTAGAGGCATTAACGCTTTTCTTCAACGCCATGTGCCTTGCGCTGTGTGATCGACAATTCCGCAGGCGAAACCGTCACTTTGCTGTACGGTGGCACGGATTCCGTCAACCAGACGTTACCGCCGATGATGGAATGATGGCCGATTGTGATGTCGCCCAGAATCGAGGCTTCGGAATAGATCGTCACATCGTCTTCGATATTCGGATGCCGTTTGCGTCCTTTGATGATCGCCCCGCAGGCGTCCTTCGGGAAGCTTAAGGCACCCAAAGTCACGCCTTGATAGAGCTTTACGCGTGCGCCGATGACGGCGGTCTCGCCAACCACGACGCCTGTGCCGTGGTCGATGAAGAACGACGGGCCAATCGTCGCGCCTGGATTGATGTCGATTCCTGTAATCGTATGGGCGTATTCGCTCATGACGCGCGGAATGAACGGAATCTTCTCCGCATACAGTTCATGGGCAATGCGATGGATGCTGATCGCCTTGAAGCCTGGATACGCCAAGATAATCTCATCCAACGACTTAGCGGCAGGATCACCATCCAAAGCCGCCTGTGCGTCCGTCAACAGAATTTCGCGGATTTCCGGCAGTTTCATCATCAGCCGTTCGGCGATCTCCTCGCCGCTGCGGAAGCAATCCCCTTCGCAGTTCGCTTTCATGCAATTGAACGCCAAGGCGTGCGTCAACTGGGAGGAAAGTTCACGGAAAACAGTATTCACCATGCTGCCAACGACGAAATACTGCTCCGTCGTCGTGAACGAACGGTTACCCGTGTAGCCTGGAAACAACAGATCCAGAAGCTGTTCCAAGACGTTGAAAATAGCCTCACGCTGCGGCATGCCGCAACGTTCGTTGTAGTTCACGCCGATTTCATTCGCATAGCTTCCGCAGAGGCGCTCCGTCAAACTGCGCGCCTTCTCGTCCGTCCATGACGTCCCGTTAATCCACTTTGACAGTTTATAACCTAAATTCCGCTTCGATTCCATTGTTTCCGACAACCTTCCAAAATCTTATCGTTTTGTCACATCCTGCGCATCTTTCTCCAACATCAATGTAACAGGACCGTCGTTCACAAGCGCCACTTTCATGTCCGCCCCGAAACGCCCCGTCTCCACATGCACGCCTGTCTCGCGCAACTTACAGACAAAATATTCATACATCGGTTCCGAAACATTGCCCGGCGCCGCATCGACGAAGCTTGGGCGACGCCCCTTCCGCGCATCGCCGTACAACGTAAATTGGCTGACCACAAGCAGTTCGCCACCGACATCCAGCAGAGAGCGATTCAACTTTCCTTCGTCGTCTTCGAAAATCCGAAGATTCACGACCTTATCGACAAGAAAATCCGCCTCCGCCTTCGTATCGCTATGCGTCACGCCGAACAGCACGAGAAAGCCTTTTCCAATCTTTCCAATGCATTCGCCGTCAACCGTTACCGACGCTTCTGAAACTCGTTGCACCAATGCCCGCATGTCATCACCATTCTATTGTTTCCAGCCGCTGGACGACTTCCTCCACGGGAAGGCCAATCACATTGCTCATCAAACCGTCCACGCGTTCGACAAGCATCTCCCCATGCGACTGAATTCCATACGCTCCCGCCTTGTCCAGCGGATTCGTCAAACGGAAATATTCATCTATGATCTTGTCCGTCAACGTCTTGAACGTCACATGGGAAGTCGCAAGCCACGTATCTGCATGGCCACGACCATCAATCAACGTCACGCCTGTCAGCACAACATGCGTCCGTCCGGACAAGTCATGCAGAAAACGTTTCGCTTCATCCATGTTCTTCGGCTTTCCCAGAATCCGGTCATCAAGAACCACCACGGTATCCGCTCCAAGTATCACCCGTCCAGGATGATGCGTCTCCGCCGCACGCGCCTTCAAACAGGATAGCCGTTGGACAAGATGCGCTGCCGTCTCGCCTTCCATCCGCTGTTCATCCGTCTCATAGGCATGGATTTCGAACCGCACGCCAGCTTCGGCAAGCAGTTCGCGCCGCCGCGGCGAATTGGACGCCAGAATCAAGATTTTTTCTGAAGCCTCTTGCAATGTCACACCTTTGTTTTGACACCTTCCTCCATCCTCTTGCATCCATTTCACATGGATGCAAGAGGTTTGGCATCATGCGATTAGAGCTGTTTGACCTTCATGCCGCGGCCTTTGTAGTATTCGCGAATCGGCAGCATCCAATCTGTCTGGACGATATCGAATTTCTTGTCCGCCAGCCAGCCCCAGCCGTCGTCCATCTTGCCGATGATGGACACGTCGTCCGAATGGCCTGCCGACAACTGCTTCTTGTAATTATAGATGATGGCGTTGACCCACAGCAGAAGACCATGCTTGTGCATCTTCTCGATGTAGGCGTCCGACGCCGTCTCTTCATCATCCTTGTCGAAAAGCACTTCCGCGCCGATGAAATTCAGTTTGCGCGTCAACAGCATGTCCGTGATCTTATCGTTGCTCTGGATGATCGGCATGTACGGCAGTTCGGGAGCGTAGTCTTCGATCTGCTTGAACCATTCTTCCTTCGGGGAGGTCTTCACGATGACTTGATCCTGCATGCCATGGCGGCGGATGCAGTCCGTAATTTCCGGAATCGCCGTCCAGAATTTATCGACGTTGATGAAGCAGCGGCCTTTAAACAGATCAAAGATTTCATCCAGCGTGCTGACGGGGCACTCCGTGGGCGTGCCATCTTGGTTCACAAAACGCAACTGCGCGACTTCGTCCGCCGTCATATCCTTGATATAACGGCTGCTACGAAGATGGGCGGGTTCCATTCCAGGATGGAAGACGAACAGTTTGCGGTCTTTCGAAACCGACACGTCAATCTCCATGATATCCGCGCCCTGAAGCAACGCCGCCTCATAGGACTGGATCGTGTTGCACGGGATGTTGCCGCCGGCAGTACCGCGATGGGCGGCGATCAGCAGATGGTCTTTCGCGGCTTCAAAAATCTTCTTGCTCGTTTCCTGCATTTCAAAAACTCCTTGACAATGGCTTTTTCTCGCCTTTCTTGTTCAGGCGACTTGACTTTTCTTCTTTGAAAACATACTTTTCATATTGTCTTTACTATACCACTATTTTATAAAACTACGTAATCAGAGGAAAACCAAATGACCGGAAAAATCACATTGGCAGCCTTCGCCGTCATGACGGCTTTCCAATTCAGCCTCGCATTGGAGAAAAACATGATTCCCATCGTTCTTGACGCACAGCCCAAATTCGCCATCGCCATTCCGCAAAATGCAGACGACCAGACAAAAGCCGCCATCGCCAGATTGCAGGCCTTTTTGCAGCAAAAATACCACGCGAAGCTTCCAGAAGATGCACAATCCACGTTGCCCAAAATACTTGTGAATCCAAACACGCCGTCATTCGAACCGCGTGATTATCGGATTTCCTTCCAGAATCCAACTCAGCCGTCCATCGAGGCAGGCTCCGCCGTCGCTCTCGAAAGAGCGTTGGACACGCTTGTCACGGAATTTGCGACGGCGACGGCGTTCGCCGTTCCGCAAGGCACAGACATCCATTACAAATTCGCGGAAAAACGGCTGGACAACTTCGGCCTGCTTCCTAAATACCGCTACAGCAAAGACGTAAAGCTTGAACCATCGGATGCGGAAGGGAAGCTCATGACACCGGACTGGGTGAAATCCATGGTATTGGTCGAAGTCCATCTGCAAACCGCTTCGCTTGGCCGGACATTCAACAAGGCCCTCCCCCTGCTCGACCACTATTCGTCGCTCGGCGTCAACGCGTTATGGCTCTGCCCCGTCTTTGAAAAAGGCCCCGGCGGCAACGGCTACGGCAACCAAGGCGTCCATCTGCTCGAACCCGCCTATGCGGAAACGACCGACCAGCAGGCCGCCCGCCAGTCGCTCCGCCGTTTTGTCGATCAGGCCCATCAGCGGAACATCCATATCCTATTGGATATCATCACATGGGGCGCCATGACCAACTGCCAGCTCATCAAAGACCATCCGGACTGGTTCAGCGGCAAGGCATGGGGCAATGAAGCCTTCAATTGGAAAAATCCGGAATTCGTCGAATGGTTCATTCAGAATACCGTCCAACTCGTTCTGGACACGGATATTGACGGATTCCGCTGCGACTGCGAGCCGTACCACGCTGGTTACAAGAACTTTGCGGAAATCCGCAGACGCCTCGCCAAAGCGGGGAAGCATATCATCGCCATCGCCGAAGACTGCAACGACCGGCAGGACGCCTTCGACATGGAGCAGGACGGCGTTTTGGACTACAGCAAAATGCATCGTGGCCAGCTCTATCAGAATCCCGTTAACTTTTTCGTGGACGGCATCTTGGACATCGTTGATTCATGCAAAAACGGCACAGGCCTCGGCCCCGCCAATCTGCAAAATGATGCAGAGAAACGCGGCAAATTCCGTTTCTATCCGAACTGCATCACGAATCACGACTACCAGCGGCGCGACGTCTGCGGCGACCGTCTGAAAATCAATTACGCCGCCGTTCTCGCGCCGTTCATTCCCATTTGGTTCCAAGGCGACGAATTCGGCCTTACCTCCCCCAAAATGGTCATCTACCATCAGGAGACCGACTACAATCTTGCCAACCAACCCGCCAACGCCTTCTTCATGGAGGACGTCAAGAAGGCGATCGCCATCCGCCGCCAATTCCGCGACATTTTCGAATACTATCCGATCAACCACCGCGAAACAAACATCTGCAAGACTGAAGTCGATGGTTTGAAAGGACTTACGGCATACGCCCGTTATGCCGGCGGCAAGGCGATCATCGTCGTTCCGAATCCGTCAAAAGACGCCTACGGCGATTTCACCGTCAAGATTCCCGTACAGGAGACAGGCCTCGCCATCACGGCCGCCACCACCATCACGGATTTGCTCCACGACCGTCCAGTCTCCATGAATCAAGGCACTTACGCCTTCAATGCCGTCATTCCGCCACGCCATGTCGGCGTTTATCTCGTCTCCAATGAAAACCCGCAAGCCGAACAAAAGAAACAACTTATGGACAACATCAGCACACCACTGGACAACATCGAGCTCCAGCCGGGCGAATTTGCCTGGTATCATCTCGGGCAGCAGGGCTTCCTCCTGAAGCTCGGCAAGACGGTCATCTCCGTCGATGCCTATCTCACGCCAAGCAAGGCCCGCCAGATTCCGCCGCTCCTCTTCCCTGCGCAATACAAGAAAGTCGCCGCCGCCCTCGGCACCCATGACCATAGCGACCATATTGACCGACCGCTCTGGCCCAAACTCGCCGCGGCTAATCCAGACCTAAAATTCATCATTCCCGCAGACGTTTTCCCACAAGTCCAGAAAGCGACGAAAATTGACGCAGACCGCTTCATCGGACTCACGGACGGCACATCCGTCACGATCGGCGATGTCAAAATCACCGCCATTCCGTCCGCCCATGAGTTTCTCGATCGCAATCCACAAACCGGCAATTACCCATATCTCGGCTACATCATCGAAGGAAACGGCGTCCGAATCTACCATGCGGGAGACACTTGCGTCTATGAAGGCATGCTCGACAGGCTCCGCCGCTTCTGCCCGCTCGATGCCGTCATGCTTCCCATCAACGGCCGTGACGCACGCCGCCTCGGCGGCAATTGCATCGGTAATATGACCTTCCAGGAGGCCGCCGATCTCGCAGGAGCCATCCGTCCACGCCTCTCCATTCCCGCCCATTTCGACATGTTCAAAGGAAACACGGAGAATCCACAACTGTTCACGGATTACATGAAAGTCAAATATCCGTCGCTTGCGACCACCATTCCCGTTCCAGGCGAAGTCCATCATGTCAAGGCATTTACGCCAGAACGTTCCTGCACGCCGCAGACGAAAATCGAAAACGACAGCTACGACTGGTTCGAACGCCATAAAGAAAAATGCGAAGCCGCCAAAAAGCACCGCTACGACATCATCCTCATGGGCGATTCCATCACGCACTTCTGGGAGACGCTGCACGGGCCTGAATCATGGAAGAAACTCTTTGCCAACCGCGACGTCCTCAACCTCGGTTTCGGCTGGGATCGCACATGCAATCTCATCTATCGTCTCGAAAATGGCGAATTCGCAAATCAAAAGCCCAAAGTATTCGTTCTACACATCGGAACAAACAATCTGACACAGACGGCCAACTATCCGGGCGACACGCCCGAACAGGTCGTCAAAGGCATCCTCTCCGTCGTCGAACACGTGCTTGCGGCCTCGCCGAAGACGCGCGTCGTCGTCATGAAAGTCTTCCCGCGCGGCCTCAACCATGAGCCGTATCGCGATAAGATCAACAAGCTGAACGCTTTGCTCACGGCAGAATGCCGCGGCTTGGTGAACGTCACGCTACTGGACATCAGCCCGCGCATGATGAAAGACGGCGAACTGAACACGTCGCTCTATCGCGACAACTGCCATCTGAACGAAAACGGCTATGCCGTTTGGTCGGAAGCACTTGAAGCCATCTTCAAAGAAGAAGGGCTCTAACAAGCTAAAAGCTAAAAGCTTAAAGCTTAAAGCAAATGCAGACACTTCAGACCATGGCCGATGGCGGCGAGGCAATCTGTTTTTTCCTCAGTACCACTTTCATCATTCAAAAATACTTGCTTTTCTCGCCCCCGCAAAGCGGATGAAAACCGCCGAGCCGCCGGCGGCCATGCAAATCTTTAGCAATCACAATACCATGTCTGCTCAAAATCTTCAGCATCAATGCCGACGGCGGCGAGGCACTTTTTCGTGTCCATTCGTGTTTATTCGTGGTTCCATTTTATTTTTGATGTTTTCATTGGTGGTTTCAGCACAAAACATCCTGCAGAATCCGTCTTTCGAAAACGGGCTGAAAGGCTGGGGGTTTTCGCAGACTGAAGCCTTGACGGCGAAAGGCGTCACTTATAACATCGAGAATGGAAAACTCACCGTCAACATTCCGTCGAAGGCATCGTTGCATTCGACGGAACTCCTTCTTTTACAGAAACTAAGGATTAAGTATGGCACGCCCTGCCGCCTGCTCTACACGCTTGACTGCACAGAATCTGGCGTCATGCGTCATATCTACCAAATGAGCAGACCGCCCTATTCAAGTATCGGTCTTGCGGAAAATCGCCCCGTCAAGGCGGGGCGGAACCGTATCACTGCCTTTTTCACGGCGGGTGGATCCGACGGAGAGGACGCCCATCTGACGTTTAATCTAAGCAACTTACGTGGCACGGTCACTCTCCATGACATCAGTCTTGTGGAAGCGCATGACGTTCCTGTCTCCAAATTGGCCTCTAAATGGTCCGTCTATCTAAATTCCGACGTTCCTGCATCTTATGAGACTTTACCAAAAGTAAAAGACGTCAAGCAGGTCGCCTTGCAGAACAATACCATCAATCTCGCCGCTCTTGTTGGCGGCCGTGTGCCAGAAAAGTCACAAGCCATTCTCTATAATGTCTTTAAAAGCGACATTACAGGCGTCATGCACATCGGTTTCTCCGCAGACTGGTGGATGGAAATCTTCATGAACGGAGAACAAATCTACGAAAATCTCGCCCGCGGAAATCCATCCAATGCCTTCACTCCGGACGACATCGTGTTGGACATACCAGTCGAAAAAGGCCGTAATATCTTGGCAATCCGTATTTTGGCAGGTTCCGCCGGATGGCGTTTCGTCTGTGGTCAGCCACGACCACCTATCCGTTATGTAACCAACAACGAATGGAAACCGTTCAATCTTTACGGCCAGTCAGAAATCATTGCAGGATCGGCACTTGACCTGTCGCATCAAGTCGAATCGCCAGCCGGTAAATTCGGCCGCGCCGTCATCGGCAAGACTGGCGATTTGGTCTTGGAACAACGTCCGGACGAACCGCTCCATCTCATGGGTTTCAATGGCTATCCCTACAATCTTCTGACGCTTGAATCGGACGACGACTTCAAAAAACAGGCCCATGATTTCGCGCAGGCCGCCAGACGGGCTGGCTTCCGCCTGTTCCGCACACATGGTTCGTTCGACCGCACGCTTTGCCACGGTTCCCATAAAGATATGGAAATCAATCCCGCACAGCTCGATCGTTGGGATTTTCTTTTGAACGAATTGAAGCAGGCGGGAATCTATCTCCATGTCACACTTCTTTCATTTGGTCTCTACGACGACGCCACGCCACGCAATACCCTGTTTGAAGAACGCGACAAGCACAAACTCCAGATGTATCTCGGCAACAGATGGATACGGGATCATTTCATCTACGGAGCCAAGACTGTTCTCAATCATGTGAACCCCTATACGAAACTTGCATGGAAGGACGATCCCGCCATCGCCTTCGTCGAATTCTACAATGAGCAGGAGCTCGGTCTTGAACGCGTTGCTCCCGTACTCGCCAAATATCCGAATCTCAAGGCGGAACTGCGCCGTCAGTTCCGCGAATGGCTCGTCGTCAAATACAAAGACGCCATTCCTCTAGAGCTTCAGAAAGAACTGAACGGCAAGCCTTTGGCGGAAGCGGAACTGCCGTCGCCGAAAGACCGCAAAAGCGCATTGGCCAACGCCTATGCGCTCTTCACCATCACGCTTGCGGAAAAATCCTACGCATGGTGCGAAAAAGTCGTGCGCGACACAGGCTACAAAGGCCTGTTGAGCAATTACAATGTCGCCCGTAGAATCGCTGACGCGGCCGCCCGTTGGTCAACATGCCAATATGTTTGCCAAAACACGTATTACCAACATCCTATCGGCGGTTGGGGAGCCCCCAGCTGCCGTGTGGGACAGGACAGTTCTCTGTCTGGTGCCGTCAACTATTGGCGAACCGCCAACACGTCCCGCATGGCTGGGCGTCCGTTCACCATTACGGAATACAACCACTGCTTCTGGAATCCATATCAATATGAAAACGGCGCCGTCATGGGCGCCTATTCCGCCCTGCAAGGCTTCAACGCCTTGCAGATACACGAAAATCCGATTCTCATGAATTCATCAACCATGCCGCAGGCCATCGGCAGTTTCTCCTGCGGCAACAATCCTATTGTGCGTGCGAATGAATTCATCACCACCCATCTCTTCCAACGCGGCGATGTGAAGCCATCACAACGCCGCATCGAACTTGCCATACCCGATACGGCATTGAACAGCAACAATTTGGCCATTGGCGGCGTCGCAGGCCAGCAAAGCCTGCTAGCTTTGGTAACAGGCTTCTCCATCGCGTTTCCTGACCGCAAGCCCGCCAATGGAACCGTCGTCGCTCCAAAAGCGGACTGCCAGATTCTGCCCGAAGGAACATCCACGATTCAAGCCGCCGATTGGTTCATCAATCTCATCGACAATCCCAACGGCTCCTTCTCTCTTGACAATCTCCTCCAGAAACTCAAGGTTCAGGGCATCCTTCCCGCCGCCAATTTATCAGATGCAGAAAATCTTATCTTCCAAAGCGATACGGAAGAAATCACACTTTGGGCAAAAGAACATCTTTTGAAAGTCATCACGCCGAAATCAGAAGTCGTCTGTATGGACGCCAACAAGGAGGAAAAACTTGCCTACATAACCGTCAATGCCTCCTCAACGCCAGCCTGTGTCGCCGCCATCGCCATTGACAATCAACCGCTTTCGACTTCTAAACGCATCGTATTCATCTATTCGACGATGGTCGCCAATTCCAATTTGACACTTTCGCCAGACCGTTCAACGAACATCCAGTCCGGCCATCCCCCCACCCTGCTCCGTTGCGGTCAACTACAGCTTCAATTCGACCGCCCCGCCAAAGGCTTCAAGCTGTATGCTCTCGGCTTCAATGGCGCACGACGAGAGGAACTTCCTCTTGTCAAACGCAACGGCAAAACCTCCATATCCATTGATACCGCAACACTTAAAGACGGCCCCACCGTGTTCTTTGAATTGGTGGCGGAATAATATTATCGGATTGTAAATAAATGCCCCCCACGTTAAAATACCCCAATGAATTTGGCTTGCATAACAAATTATTAAATATACAGGGTAATTAAATATTATATTTAAATTCCCATATTTTTAATTTATTCAAATAAATCTACGAGCAATTTTCTCCAGATAGTCTTGCACAATTGAAAATGCATATGCACGCTCCTGCGTTTTTCCGCAGAATTTAGTGTACGCGGCAGGACCAATATGGCTAACTGTCTTGAAATGACGTGACAAAGTTTCCAACGCCTCTTGAAAAAAAGGCGACGCAAAATCGTCATCTGTTGTTTCTTCTACAACAGAATCAACTCCTTGCAAATAGTTCTGCAAGACAAAAATCAGATCATAGACATCCTTACCATTCCGCCTTCCATCATATGCAAGTGCCTTCAGCGGGATGTATGCGGCTGCTCTGCATACATTGATGATTTCCTCCTGAATGTTTCCATCAGCTGAAATACCTTGAATTTTGACTTTTAAAGGATTTATGAGAGCAAGTCCCAAACCTTTAGTCTGAATAGCTGAAATTTCATCCGTCATCCGATGCATCAGTGAATTATCTGGCCCAGAATATGTTGTAGTTAGAAAATCAATGACTACTGCATCTGCTGCCGTTCCTTTTACAAAAGAATGAAGACGTTTGTTCCCATGCTCATTAATTCGGTTCTGATATCCCGCTTCTTTGAGAATTTTTCCAATACTTCTATATTTTTCTGCATCAGACAATGCAATAGACACACCAAAATCAATATCCATTGTTCCACAATGAGATGATACATTGTAATCCAACGTGCCCTTCGGAGCAGTAATGTATCTTGGTGCAAGTCCACCAATAAGAACAAGATAATCTCTATATTCACCCAAACGTCCCCAAATGTCCAAAAGTGCCATCTCGACTTTTCTGGTCATGGAATGACTGTAGTTATGTATGGAAGTATTGAAGTCTGGCATTACTATTCACTCCAGTTCAACAAGTTTTCCCGTAGATAGTCGGCCTGATCACCACTACGTCCGGGCATTTTTTTCAAATCAAGATACAACTGGAGAGCTGAAACGACAGGTATGCCCTCAATCTTGTTTGTTCCCACAAAAAATCCTTTATTCGCGGGAAGATACAAAACTACATTGCCATCTCTTTCTACTGGATACAGACCAGGCAGGTCTTCCACCAATTCAGACACATATGTTGTCACAACGGAAGGCTCCATGTACGGGCATCGTAGATACGCTCCACATGGTCCCATCATGGCAAATTGCATTGATTTTTCTGAAAACAGCCTCGTAAGTTTGTCCATCCCTTCCCGTAAGTGTTGGAACGACATCGCAAATTCCTGTCTTTTTACATAACGGTCAAATCGATAGACTGCCACCCAATCATCCAGCATCTGCTCAGGCGATTGCAATCGATATCCCTTCCCCTCCTGCCGAATATAACCAGCAGCCACCATACGTCGGATGACGATGGAAATGTACGCGCGGGTAAGGTTTGCTTCTTCCGCGAGTTCACCTTGCAACCAGATTCGTTCAGGTTCTTTAAAGAACAAGCGTGGGATGATAGAAGCCTTTCCAACGAAAGCACTTCCAGCATTTCCCATACGTATAGCAACTTTTGTGACAGGTGGATGGACGATGTAAGTAAAGCCTGGAAGCCGTATCCGCGAAAAACCATCGGGAGAAAAGAAATGAACTCCCTTTACATTTTGGGAATCAATGAGTTGTTGCGAAATGCGTGTAGCCACAAACATGAGATGCCCCCCCTGGGACAGTTTGGTCGCCATCTCCCTCATTGTCCTCTCAACGAAATTAACGCTCAACGCAGTCCTGAAGAAAATAATCACATGCAGTCCAGACTGACTGACAAATATGGTCTCGCCATTGCGTGAACGACCATTGAAATGACCGATCAGCCCATTTTCAGTAAGTGTCTTTTTCAAGAATGCTTCAATTAAATCAATTTCCGCTTGATTATCCATGATTCCACTCCTTTTTAAAGATATTTATTAAATATACAGGATATTTAATAAATTACCAATATTTCCCATATATTTAATTCTTAACAATTTTTCCCACAACATGTTTTTTTAAATGGAATGGAGCTTCAGAGGAAAATTCTTCAACGCGTATCTACGGGACACTCCCTCCTCTCTCTCTCCATCACACCTGCAACGTCTTCACTTCCTTTGGTTTAACGAACACGGCCTGACGGACGTAAAGCGGTTCGCAGGACGGCGATTTCGTAACGTCATCGCGCAAAAATACAGTTGGATCCAACTGCGTCACAATCTGCAGGCGGCTCTGCACAGCTTCCGGCAACGGCGGAAGCAAATCCGCCTGCGGCGTAATCCATGCATCACAGGCATTTTCGCCGTCGAGAAGCTGTTCCGGATCCAATGCGACGGGTTCGCCATCAAGTTTCATATTACGAATTGGTGCGAAAATGACTTGTCCGCAACGACCATCCATCAAAACACCAATCCGCGCATCGGCGGCAACACCCTGGGCGGCGGCGGCCGTCGCCACAGCGGATGGAACACCACAAAGTTCCGCACCCGTCACGGCGCAAATCCCTTTAATAAAGGCGATTCCAGAGCGAAGGCCTGCGAAACTGCCAGGGCCGATGCCGACCGTCCAACGATGGATATTCTGCAATTTCAAGCCACATTCCGACAGTTTCTCCAGAATCCACGGCGGCAGTTTTTGGTCGTTATCGCGACTGGCCGAATCCAGACTTCCCTTGAACAGAATCCGTTCGCCATCCGCCACGGCGAAAACACAGGTCAGTGATGTATCGATAGCCGCTTGAATCATCATCGTCATTTCCTTCTTGAATGCGCTTTGGGCGCGTTGAAAATCATCCTATAATAATATAATAAACAGAACCTGAATGTCCACGTCAGCCATGATTCTTGTTTTTCCATCATCTTGAATTACATTGTATGAATACTTTTAACCAACAAAAGGAACCTTATATGTCACACCGTCTGTCCATTCTGTTTCTAATGCTTTCATCCTGCGCCGTTCTCATTGCCAAGGAAGGCACTGTCACGGATGATCTCAATATGCGTCTCGGGCCTGGCGTCAACCATCCCGTCATCGGCGTGCTGCCGCCTGGAGCCTCCGTCTCCATCGTCGGCACGTCCGGCCAATGGTATCAAATCAATCCGAAAGCCGTCGTCGAAGGCTATGTCATCACCAAATCGCTGAAAGGCAGCAGGATACTCATGAACACGGAATTTCGTAATGAGCCTTCAGAAAAAGCGACCGCCATGGGTATTCTCAAAAAACATCTTGTCGTCAAAGTTCTTGGCCGCGAAGGCGACTGGAGCAAAATCGCCGTCACGAATCCCAAAGGGCTGAAAATTTTCGTCCATGGCGATTACATCAAGGCCGGCCCCGCGCCAACCGTGAAAAAGGCGCCGTTCGAAGGCGTCAAGCCCAACTACAGCGTGCTCGTCTATGACGTGAAACGGAAGAAAGAACTTTGGGGGCAGAATGAAGCCAAGCCCGTGCCGATCGCATCCGTCACGAAGATGATGACGCTACTTCTTGCGTTAGAGCAACTTGAATCAAATCCCAAGATCACGTTGGACACGATGGTTCCCATCAGCAAAGCCGCCGCGGACGAATGGCCGACGAAAGCCTGCCTCATCGCCGGAAAGGAAATCAAACTCGGCGAACTGCTCAGCGTCATGATCATTGTCAGCTGCAACGACTGCGCGACCTGTGCAGGCGAATTCATCGGCGGCGGCACGATAGAAGGCTTCGCCAAGAAAGCCAACGCCAAGGCGAAGGCCCTGCACATGAAAAATACCAAATATTTCAATGCGCATGGATTGCCGGGCGAAACGCCGGAAAAGGACAATGTCTCCACGCCGCGCGATCTTGTCAAACTCGCTAAAGAGCTGTGGAAACATGATTTAGCACGCCAATGGGTCAAGACGCCTGTCATTCCGCTGACCACGGGCGTTGAAAAACCGACGTCTTTCCACGGCCATACGCCGCTTCTTGGGAAATACGGCGTTGATGGTATCAAAACCGGTTATATCCGCCGTTCAGGCTGCTGTGTCGTCACCCATGCGGAAAACGAAGCGGGCGAATTCGTCGTCGTCCTTCTTGGCTGCGAAACAAGCGCCGCCCGTAACGCCTTGCTGGAGAACATCATGAAGTGGGTGACGGAGAAGAAGAAGTAATCTTTCCTAATCCGCTTTCGGCAAGGCAATTGGTTCATGCAGCACTTTCGCGCGCGTCCCGACGCGGATGCCGTGCAACGCCTCTACATGTCTGTAGGTAAAAAAGTTGCGCGAAACGATTTCGTCGCGGTATAGTTGCTGGCGCGTGATGACCTGCCATGTATTCTCCGCGTCCGTCGTCTGCTCCACCCACACGATGTCGATGCTATGAATGCATCCATTCAGTTTTGCGCCACTTTCGGCCAACGCCACACCTAGCCGCATCTGCTGCAAAAACACGCCGGCCTGCCGCCCAGCCATCTCCACACGCTCGATCCGCTTCTCGTCGAAGAACTGCTCCCAGCGGCCGATCAGCCCATGGCCAATGCCGAGGCTTTTTCCAATCTGCGCCGTGAACTCCTTCAGTTTCTCCGCAGGAAGCTTCTCTTCCTCAGAATACTCGTCATGGAGAAGCAGGCCTTCATACAGCATCATCTCATCAGACTCAATGACAACAAGATCATAGTAATCCGGCGGCAATTTCGCAAAGAACGCAACTGTCCCGTTTTGCGACATTTTCGCCAGCCGCGGTTTGAAATTCTCCCGCTGATCTTCCGTCGTGCCGTCGCGGCTTGTCCGCGTCTTGCGGTATTTCCGCCCCAACGCGACGACCATCCGTTTGGGCGACGGCGTCGTGAAATGTACTTCCAACGAGCCTTTCGCGTCATCCACCTTGTTTTCGTTCGCATAGAGATAACCGCCGACGGGCACGACGCTTCCGCCGCACCAAGCCATTCCGCCGCAGCACACTAGAACGCAAGCCAACCATTTTATCAGCAACTTTTTCATTGGTTATTCCTTATCCCCAGGCTTCACCTGGGGTTACTCAAATCACGCCTCTTCGAGGCTGACAAGGTTTTCAACTGTTTTTATTTCATTATTGCCTCAGACGAATCAGCCCTTCGCGCGCCCATGGCGCGGCGACATGGTTTGGATATTCGTCCTTTATCTTCCTGTAAAGCTCCATCGCCTTCTCTCGATTCTTCATCGATTCATAGATTTGCGCCTTTTCAAATTCGACGTCCGGCAGATTCGGCAGCAACGGATCCATCAATATCGCGCCATCCAATTCACCCAATGCGCCAGCTAACCAGCCACGACGGCGGAAGTACCGTGACCGCACCAAGTTAAAACTTCCATTGCCACGATCCATCGGGGCTTCTTTCGACCATTGGCATAGTTTTTCACGGGCCTCCAGAAGGCGATTGTCCAAAATCGCTCGCATCGCTTCTTCATGCAACGACACACCATGGACAGCCGCCTCCCGTTGAGTCGCCCCAAGCCGTTTGCCCTCCAACATGTCCGTAAACAATTCCAATGCCTTTTCCCTGTTTCCCGTCTGGAGTTCGATATCCATCATCATGGCTTCCACGATCTTGGAACTTTTCTTCAACGGATTGCAATATTTGTCCAGCCATTGACGCGCCAACTCAAAATCGCGCTTCCCATAGACGGCGAATTCGATTGCCTCGCCCAAATACTGTTCACGTTCATTCTTGTCCAGATTCCGCTTTAAGATTTTCTCAAAAGCGGCCTGCGCCTTGTCCTCCGCATGCGCACCGCCCGCTCGCGCCACGCAGACCATGGCGTCCATGCGGACATCTCCCGGAACATCCTTCAACGCCATAATTGTCTCACCCACCGTTACTTGCATGGGATGGAAGTCACGATGCTTGAAAAATTGCAACTGCAACGCAAGCGCCTTCCAATCCGTCAAACTGCTGAAATCCTGTTTTTCCAATAGTTTGGCGACATAGTCGAAGTCCTTGTTGTTTCCAACGTTACGAGTTGTCTCAGGAGCGTTTTCAGAGAATTGGATTCGTCCGGCCGCCGTCGCTTTCTTGACGGTCACCTTCACTTTCATGGCGTCCATGCCGCAGATGATTCGCTTGACTTTCGCCCCCTGCAACGTCAAGCCGTCGCCGAATTTCCATACAGCCTCCTGTTCGCTGTACGTGCCCAATTCAACTTCATTCATAAAATCTTCCCCCACAGCCATGTAGGATATGATTTTATACCAGAAGACGGGATTCGACGACGTCTTCGACTTGCCTTCCACAAGCTTCAATTCCGTCTTGCCGGCCGTCACAAAATCCGCTCCGGAAATGTAGCTGTTCGCCGTGACTTTTCCGTTCTGCACATGCGCCTCGCCCAAACCGATGAAGCCGCGTTCATCCAACCGCAAACCAACGATTTTCACTTCATGCAATCCAGCCGTGAAATCCGTGTCTTTTCGCTGCTGTCCGCTGCTCGTCTCGCTATGATGGTGCGAACCGCTCAAGTCATGGACAAGCTTGCCGTCCAAAAACAGATATCCCGCGCCGTTCACCGTTATATAAGGAAAGAAACGCTTCGCCTTCCGCGCATCGTACATGCCAGTGAAAACCATTATGCAACGCGTTCGCGAATCAACGGGATTGAAGGCCTGCTTCACAGCGTCAACTGACACGCGTCCAAGCACTTTTGACTTTTTCAACAATTCCTCGACTTGCGGCCAATTTTTCGCCGGACCTTCGGGCAGCGTCCGCACTTCGCAAATCAACGGCGCAACAAGCCCTTCCTTCACAGGAGCGGGAATCTTCGAGCCGAAATACGCGTAAATCCGCTTCGCGTCATCTGGAGCCTGTGTCAAAACCAATGCGCAGTTTTCTGTACTGGCGCCCAACGACATACGCGACAATTGGCGGCCGCGTTCGTCAAAGCAATAGACATCTTCCCCTTCCGCCATGCCGATGCCGCAAACGGGCACGTTGAGCAACAGACCGCCCTTCGCATGGCTCGGCCTCGACGTGATGTCATAGACGGCGCGATAGTTGGATGTCGCATGATGCCACATTTCGCGTTGTTGTGCCGCCGCTACCACCGCAAGCAGCATCACCAGACCTAATATCTTTATTTTCAACATATTCTCACATCCAAAGCATCTCAAAAATATTTAACTTTCTTCTAATTTTTGTACTACTATAGTTCATCTTCTTGTTTTTTCACGAAGCCCTCTCCCGCGAAGCGGATTCAGACCGCCGTAACCGCCGGAAGCCAAGCCGCTTTCGAGGAGTTTAAAAGATAAAAAAGTTTTTTATCTCTTCTGGTCTCGTTGTCTCCCGTCTCATCACGTCTCTCGTCTCTCGTCTCACGCCCTTCCCCAAAAGCAATCCTGATTGCTTTTCCCCTTTCCAATGGAGGTGCGCGATGGCCTCGCCATCACGCGTTTTGACGCGAGGCGTGAGACGTGAGACGTGGCAAAAGACGTCAGACGGTCAGACGCAAGATCGACATGATAATGTATTGGTTGCGGCCTTGACCGTTCCAGATCCATTCGTGTCCATTCGTGGTTCTAAATCCATCATTTTTCAGACGGCACGACGATACCGCGCATGATGATATTCTGGCAGAACAGGAATATCAAAAACGTCGGTATCGCGGCGATTACCAACGACGCGTACATGACGGCCTGTCCGCTCTGCTGCTGTAGTTCGTACAGCCACACCATCATCGTCCACATCCGTCGATCTTGGCAGACGACGAACGCGAACATGAAATTCGAATATGCCGCCGTGAATGCGTTCAACGCGACGACGGCCAGAATCGGCTTGGAAAGCCCCATCGTGATCTGCCAGAAAAGCACCCATTCGTTCGCGCCGTCCAACTGTGCGCTTTCGTACAGTTCCTGCGGTAACGAATCAAAGAAGCCTTTCAGCAGGAAAATCGAATAGCCGTTCGCCATGCCTGGCAGAATCAGCGCTGCAAACGTGTTCAGTAAGTTGAACTGCCGCAACATGATAAAGCTTGGAATTGCCGTCACCATCGGCGGAAACGTCATCGTGCACATCAAAAACAGCAGAATCTTGTATGACGACGGCATGCGGAAGCGGCTCATCGCATACGCCGCCAGCGGATTGACCAAGAGAGCCGTCGCAATCGCCAATGCGCAATAGAGTATTGTATTGAAGATGCCGCGACCATGGAACAGCATGTATTCAGCCACCGCCTTGTAGTTGCGTGTCGTGAATTCCCATCGCAGTTCTTTCAGATGTTTTTGAAAATACGACAGATGCAAATCGCGTTGCGGCATGCGGATGTCTGCGGTCTTCTCCCAATGCGTTCCGAATTTTTCATTCATCGCCTCAATGTTTTTATGCCGCGCCATCATCCAATCTTGAAAGAGAAATTCCACGCTGTAAATCTCCAGACTTTCAAGCGGCGCCGCATACAAACGGCCATCCAACGGATCCTTGTAGCCTGTCAGGAACGCATCCCAGTCTGATGCCACAAGTCCAAGGCACGGAGGCACTTCGCTAAACGGCACCGCATCGATGGAGGCATATGCCGTTCCGCAATCGCGATTGAAAGCGGCCAAACCGCCTGGCCGCGCGGCGATTTCCCGCCGCGCGTTTTCAACATTCCCCACATAGACAGGAACGTCGTCAAAAGACGAATAAGACGTACCGTAACGCAGATTCAACGTCTTGATATCCAGATACTTCGCTTTCAGCATGTCATGATATTCCGCCAACGCCAATCCGTTGACACGAATCCATTGGCTGGCCAATGTCGCACGCACGAATTTCTCCCAATCGTCCTGTTCCTGCGGCGTGCCGTCTTTCGGCCATCGCCGTGGCAGCGTGATCTGCCCCCACGTGCGATAGTTCGTCTGATGCCGCATGTTGTACCGCGAAAGGACGGTCGTGTATTGTGTTTTCAAAAACTGCTTCTTGTAGAAGCCCTGCGGCGAAAAATAATACCGCAGACCATATGGCTGTTCAATCAGAAAATCCGTCAGAAACTTCGCAAATGGCGTGTCTTGAGGCTTTTCCCGTCGCATCAAAATACACGGGACTTCAATATAGACGCTGTACCATCCCGCAAAATCCGTTCCCAAATTGCGATTCACATCCTCTATCTTCCGACCATATTTCTCCTGCATACGACGCTTGAATTCACGTTGCGCGGACGGTATCGTTTTCGACAGCTGCGTGCTCAAATATCCCGCCGCGAACGAATACGACGGCAATTTCGTCTCATTCAGAAAAGTCTCCCATTCATGCGCAAGCGCTACGTTCGGCTCGCCGTAGTCGGCCAGACTGTCGAACGACGCCTCGTCGAGATCATATGCCACATTCAAATCCTGAAGTCGTTCATTGAAAAGTCCTTCCAGATGCTTGCGGCACATCCAGACATCGTCATGCCAGAACTTCGGGAAGGCGTCGAAATAGCGGATGTCCATCGCGCTTTTCGTGCTGCCCGACAGCATCAGCAGAAATGGATAGACCATCGTCGCGCCGCCGGCGATGAGAAACAGATACATCACCAGAAACAGCAGGCGGACCTTCCACGATTTTCTTCCTATTGCCGAAATAATCGCCATGAGCGTCTTTTACCTTTCATACATCTTTACTGTCTTATAATTATGTTTTTACGACGGCGGGGACGCCGCCGTTATTTTTTCGAATCTGTCGCCTTGAACTCCAGTTTCGAAAGTATCTGCAACTGATAGACCGTGAAGCCGATCAGCATGAAGCCGAGCACCCACGCCATCGCCGTGGCGGGACCGAAATTCAAGTATAGATACGCTTTGTAGAAAATGTGCAGTTCGGCGACTTCCGTCTGGTTCGCGCCGCCCGTCATCGCCAGAATGAACGATGTACTGGCCCACGAACTGATGAAAACACCCACGAACTGGATGATCAGCAACGGTTTCAGGATCGGCAGGACGACAAACAGAATCTTGTCCGCAAACGTCGCTCCGTCAATGTCCGCCGCTTCGTAGAAATCGTCGGAAATGCCTTTCAATGCGGCCAGATAGATAAGACAGCCCGGCCCCATGCCCGCCCAAATCATCGGCAGGACGCAACAGATCATCGCCGTGCTCGGATCGTCCAGCCACCGATATGGATTCTTCATGGTGCGGAACAACCGTAGGAAAAGACGCATAGGATAGCACCAATCCTTTGAATACCAATAGGATGCGAGAATGGCTACTGTTCCTAGAATGATGATGATGAAATAGGCCAAGCCAATGGATGTCCGTCCTTTGGCAAAGGAAAGCCCCGCCAGAAACAGCATGACCAAGCCAGATACAATCAAAGTGATGTAAAATACGATATTCCAACGGGCAAGCGTTTCCGCAGGCCAGTCCAATTCATCCATGCGCAGAATCGGCGTCGCGAATGAAAAGAAGAAAAAGTACAGGACAAGCCCCGCCAGTAGGCATAACAAACCACCTAAGTAGTTTTCATGCAAGAATAAACGCTTCCCGAAAAAGAGCAGGATGTAGAAGAAAAGCACCGCTAGGCCGATATACGCGATGGCGGGCAGTTTCAGCATGATGGCGTTCAAAACGCCATATTCCGTCTTTTCGTAGAAGGAGCGCCACAGATAGATGACGACCAGCCCCGTGATGACGGCCGGCAGATAGAACACCGTGCGGAAGAACACTTTACCGCGCGGAATCTCCTGTAGCAGAACCGCAAGAATCACGGGCGGCAAGAAGGTCAACGTGATGACCAAAAAACAATAGCGGATGGAATTCCAAACGGAACGCCACCATTCGCCGTCCCACAGAACATTGCCGAAATTGTCCAGCCAGACCCATTGCGAGCCGCCCATGATCCGATAGTCCTGCAACGCCATCACGGAGCCCATTAATAATGGTATGTATCGCCACAGCAAGATGGAAAGCACGGCAGGCAAGAGACATAGATAAGCCCAGCGGTATTTCACAAAGCCCCACGAGCGAAACTCTACGCCCACGATTTTCGGTGGCGTGAACACTTTGACGACTTTGCGGAAAACAAGCACAAACGCGACGACAATCGCCGCCATCATGGCGGCCGCAGCCGTCCGCCGCATCCTCTGTTCACGCGGCGACAGGATGCCGAGCATCTTCTCATTCGCGTCCGCCACGCCTGCCTCCAGCAGTTTCTTCAGAATGTCGCGGCGTTTTGCCAGAAGGTTCGCCGACGCACGTCTCATGCTTGTCGAACTACTCAACGGCAGTTTGCCGCCCATCGCCATCTGCTCCGCGCGTTCGAGCGGTTTCGTCATTTGGTAATAGACGAGATTACAGTTTTTTCCATATGGTTCCGGAATACCGGAGTCGATTGCGACTTTGAACGTGTCCTCCCATCCGCTAGGGGCCAGACGGATCATGTCTTCATAGCCAAATTGTCGTAGATAATCCGGATTGATGAAACGCCCTAAACCACCTTCGACCATGACACGCGTGTAGATTTCCACACCTTCCTTTGATTCGCAGAATCGCATGTATTCCCATGCGGCGTCGCGGACGACTGGATTGTTGCATCCCGCGAAAATGCCCTGCATGCGCGAGTTCAATTCACCGCCGCGATGACGCACGCCATTCTTGTCCGGATATCCCCTCGGCACGGGAACCATGCCGACGACATCCGGATCGATGGTCGCGAACAGCCGCGCGTCGATATACGTCGGAAAGAAACCAATTTGGCCCAGATCCCACTTTTGGCTGGAATCCGTCTCCTTCGTCGCATAGCCGTAGCGGTCACGACCGTCCAACGGATCGCGCCAATGTTCCGACGTGAGGCGGACATAGAAATCCAACGCCGTCACCGCTTCATCCGAATCAAACGTCGCCGTCCATTCATCTTTCTCCGCGTCATAGGCCATGACGTCACCGCCAGCCGACCAAAGGAATGTCGTCCAATGCCAGCTTTCGCCTCTTCCCTTGCTAAAGCGGATGCCGTAGATGCCCTCCGCCGGATGCGTGATTTTCTTGCATGCGTCGAACAAATCCTCCCATGTCCAGTCAGGCTTTGGCTCCGCCACGCCGTATTTCGCCAGCAGATCTTTACGATACAAAAACACTTTTCCAAGCAATCCGCCCGTCGGCATCGCCCAGACATGTTCACCGCCAGGCCCTTTTCGTTTCACAACCGGCATGACTTTTTCATGGAAGATGAACGAACGCTCGTCGTCGCTCATTCCCGCGAAATAGCCATCTTCCTCCTTGTCAAGAGGATACAGAAATCCTTCCTGAATATACGTGTCCGACTGGCGGAAGTTGACATACATGATGTCCGGTGCCACGCCGCCCGCGATCGCCATCAACGGCCCCGAATCCATTCCGCTGCCTTCCACTTGAATGCCGCTTCGCGGCACAAGCTCCACCGTGACATTCTCCCAATCAAACGCGCCGTATTTGTCTGGATCAGCCTCATAACGCGCACGATACTTTTCCTGCACGATTTGCGGATATCGTTTCACAAACTCCTTCAAGACCGCCACTTGCGCACGCGTATTCGTGTCCGTGCGCGTCGGATCCGGAAGGCTCCACGCAATCACCGTCACGACCGTTCGGCGAACGCGTTCGCCGTTTTCCTCCACGATGTCACGGCTTTCGACCTTTCCGCCGAAAAGCGGCAAGGCCAAAAGCAATAACATGAAGATGAAAACCGACAACGCTTTTTTCATAATGATGGCTGGATTTACTGGAAGTCCTGGATTTGCTGGATTCGGATTATTTCCAGAACTTCCAGATTTTCCAGAACATCCAGAATACCAGTTACTTGCAGTTTAAGACTACTTGAAGTTCGGCAGGAAAGCGCCAATATCCAGCAGCCGTTGCTGCAAGACATGAACGTCGATGCCGCGGATGTCCGTCTCTTTGTCCAACGCCTCGCAGGCGGCCATGCCGGCGGCCTGTCCCGTGATGTAGCAGCCTGGCATGACGCGGATTGAGCCTTGCAGCTTGCGGTCCGTACTGATGCAACGGCCCGCGACCAGCACATTGTCCAGATTGCGCGGCGTCAGCGTACGATACGGAATGCCGTAGCTTTCGCCCTTTCCATAGCGCCCCGTCTTGCCAAACTCCTTTTCGAACGCCGCGTACAATTTCGGATCCGGCTTGGACGGATGAATATCAACAGGATAGCAATAACGGCCGATTTCGTCGTCGAAAACCGCCCGCGCCGTGAAATCCGCCATGTCCAAAACATAGTCGCCCATGATGCGGCGGCTTTCGCGAATACCCATCAAGGCTCCCGTTTGCAACAACGTAACATTCTCGAATCCAGGAATATACTTTTTGTAGAACGCCTCGAATTCCGGCATCATCTTGCGGCAGGCGATCAGATGCTCCGTCACCGATTGCTCGTCCAATGCGTTGATTCCGAAGGCGTGGCCCATGTTGCCGCCCGCCGTATGTTCGCCGATGCGGAACATGCCGGAATGATGCGGATCGTTCACCGTGAAGATTCCGCCGTCCTCAAACGCGCGCATCAACTGTTCATGGACGTTCACAGGATTCTGCTGACGTTTCTCATAATCGATGTAGCCCCACAGGCTGCAGAGTGTTCCGGGCATCGTTTCGTCCATCTCCACGGGAGCCCCCGCCCATGCGCAGATGTCGCCGTCGCCCGTGCAATCGACGACCATTTTCGCCTCGATTGCGAAAAAGCCGCTCTTCGCGTGGCAGATCAACTGCTTGACTTCCTGTCCTTCCTTCACAATGTCAACGACTTGCGTCATGAGAGACATCTTCACGCCAGCCTCTGTCAACAGCTTGTCGTAGAGCCGTTTCATCAATTCCGCCGGGCAGCTTGTTTTGCTGATGGCCGCGTCTTTCGGACCTTTCATGTCGTTGAGCTTGTCGTAGATTTCGCGGCCGATACCGCCCGCGAGGAAGTTCACGCCATCGCCGAACATCATGAACACAGGCACAAGACCGCTCGTTCCCATACCGCCGAAACAGGCCTCGCCTTCCGCCAGAAAAACGCTTTTGCCCGCACGCGCCGCCACCAACGCGGCGGCGACGCCCGCAGGACCGCCGCCCGCCACAAACACATCGACGGACTGACGGACTTCGATCTTCTTCTGATACATGATGGCCATGGTCGCTCCTTTGCCGCCCTCCTGGACGGATTGTTTTTCTATTAAATATAGTGTATTATACAAACGCTTTATTTGAAATATACACCCAACATAATAATTTATATACATGCCGAAGTAAAATATACCCATTTTTTTTGAAGATCACATGAAAATTCACCTATACGCCATCATTCTTCTCACAACCGCGCTCACCGCACAGCAGCTGGTTGTCAATCCGGATTTCTCCGAACTGGACGAAAAAGGAAAGCCTATCGGCTGGAAATGCGACAACGCCGTCCGCATCATTCCGGATGTGGACGGCATGAACAAGGCTGTCATTCTGGACGCGCGCAACGCCGGCCTGTCGCAGATTCTTGAGCTCAAACCGGAATACGCCCATCTTGAATTGGACTTCTGGATGAAAACGACGAACGTCGTCCAAGGCGAAGAAAGCTGGCATACGGGCCGTCTCGCCATGGCATTCCAAGATGCTGACGGCAAACGAGTTGGCGAATGGCCGCGCGTCTTCGGCTGGAGCGGCACGTCTGAATGGCGCCATTGCATCCGCCGATACATCATCCCGAAAGGCGCCACGCGGCTTTCCTTCAACGCCTCCCTTTTCGGCATCTCAGGAATGGTCGAATTCAAGAATATCCGCTTCACCGTGACCGCCAACCGTCTCGACAAGCCCGCCAACGCCCCGTGCCCCATGCATGAAGAAGCCGCGCAATCCATCGAAGACGCATGGACGCGCACGACGCCGACACGCGAAACCATCTCATTGAACGGCCTTTGGCAATTCCGCCCCGCCCTGACGGAAACCACCGCAGCGGACGCAAACGAACCGCAAGCAAAAAAAGGAGACAGCGTTCCCGCAGAAAACGACTCATGGGGTTGGTTCAAACTGCCTGCCATTTGGCCGGACCGCTGGGACAACGACGAAGCCTATCAGTCTCCCATTCTTGCGCAATACTTTGAAGACAATATTCTTACAAAAGACAATGCCGTTCCGGAAAAAGCGTGGTACAAACGGACCATCAACGTCCCGTCCCATTGGGAAGACCGCCAAATCGTCATGGAATTCTCATTGGTTAACACGCATGCCAAAGTGTTTGTTGACAACGCTCAAGCCGGAGAACTATGGTTCCCCGGCGGTGAAGTCGATCTGACAGGGAAGCTTCTTCCAGGCAAACGGCAGTCCATCGCGATTCTCGTCGAAGCCATCCCGCTCTCCGATAATCTGGACGCGTTCATGGCTCCGGACCGCATCGTCAAGGAGAACGCCGTCGTCAAAAACAAAGGCATCAACGGCGACGTCTATCTCACGTCACGCCCGAAGGGGCAGCGCATCGTTTTCGTCCACGCGATCCCGTCCGTCCGAGAAAACACGATTACCTTCCGGACGGAATTGGAAGACGCCGCCAACATCCCCTACAAAGTCGTTGCGGAAGTGACACTTCCAGACGGCTCCGTCAAAACCTTCAGTCCCAAACTGCCGTCCGTTCCGGACGAACGGAACAGCATCGTCTTCACCTCCAGCTGGAAAAACGCGCCGCTTTGGGAGATGGACAATCCGCAACTGCTCACGGCCTCCGTCTCCCTCTATTCGGCGGATGGCGAGACGCTTATCGACCGCACGATTCCCTTCACGTTCGGCTTCCGTGAATTCGAAGCACGCGGTAAAGACCTCTATCTCAATGGCATACCCGTCCATCTCCGCGCCCTCCATTGCGAAGCGGGAACCTCCATCAATGTCGAATGCTCCGCCGAACCGGAGGCGACGGAAATGCTCCGCCGCATGCGTCAATACGGCTTCAACTTCCTTATCAACGCGCACTACAATTTCAATTACGGCGCCATGAATTATCTGGAAGGACTGCTCGCGGCCGCCGAAAAGAACGGCTTCCTCATGTCCTTCTCATTGCCGCATTTGAATCAATTCGGCTGGAAGCTCCATGAACAAAGCGTCCAGAACCGCTACACATGGCTGACGCGCTTCCTCATCCGCAAGGTCGCCAACAATCCAGCCGTCGTCATGTACGCCATGAACCACAATTCCTGCGGCTATTACGGCGATCAGAACCCCTTGAAAATCGACGGCAAATACCATCATGAAAAAGACGTCGAATCCGATTTTCCAATTGAAGGGAACCGCCGCAACCAAGCCTCCCATGCGGAAAAAATCGTCAAATATCTTGATCCGACACGACTCGTTTACCACCACGAATCCGGCAATCTCGGTGACCTCCACAGCGTCAATATCTACTTGAACTGGGCGCCTTTACAGGAGCGGTCGGACTGGATGAAACACTGGGCGCTGAACGGCGTCAAGCCAGTCTTCTTCGTCGAATGGGGCCTTCCCCACATCTCCAGTTGGTCAAGCTACCGTGGCCCTGGATTCATTTGGCGGACAAAAGCCTTCCAAAGCCTCTGGGCGACGGAATACGCCGCCGCGGAAATTGGCGAAGAAGCATACCGCCAGGCGTCCGATTTCGGTGGAGAACCTCTTGCCCATGAACAGAAACTATGGGAGACAAACAAGCCGTTCGCATGGTCCGAACTCAACAAGCCTATCGCGCAATATCCGTTCTACCATCAGGTTATGGCGAAATACGCCACTGACAACTGGCGTTCCCACAGGGCTTTCGGCGTCTCCGCCATGCTGCCGTGGGACCAAGGCGCCCTTTGGAAAACTCCCAAAAACGTCAATCCCAAGCCTCATTTGAACGATCTCAGCGTCCTCAAGCAGCCTGGTCTCTTCCCTGACAGGATGAACGCAATGCCATCACAGTTCATCTACGGCAAAACCGATCCGGAAGGATGGGAGCCGTCTCCTCTAGGAGAGGCCTTCCTTCGTTGGAATCAAGATACTTGCGCATTCATCGGCGGCGCCAATGAAGAAGAAACCACGACGCAAACAGACGTCATCACGGAAGACGACGAGATGGTTCCCGTCGTGAGAAGCGATAACCAACAGCACCAACATTTCGTCTCACGCAAGCAGAAACGCCTGATATCCAGAACCAAACTGTCCTCCACCCCTATCACGGACAAGACGCACAGCTACCGCCAAGGCGAAACGATCCAGAAGACCATCGTGCTCATCAACGACACGCGTAAAACACGCGTCGCCACCGTTGACTGGCGTTGCCAAAGCATCCGCAAGTCCTTCAAAGTCAAGCTCCAGCCGGGAACTGTCACCCTCTGCCCCATCTCCTGCGTCGTCGGCGATTCCGGCCTTCAAAACCACACGTTCGCCTCACGCATCATGATGACCGCGAAATTCGACAACGGCGACGTCTGGACGGATCAGTTCGATTTCCAGACGCTTCCCATCCAGGACAAGCTTTTGGAAGGCTTCTCCGCATGGATCTATGATCCGAAAGGCTTGACGACCCAATACATGCAGGAAATTTCCATGCTCATGCTGAAGCCACTGACAGCGGACGCCGATATTGATTTCACCCAACCACAGGATCCCATCATCATCGGCCGCGAGGCGTTGGACGATCCAACCGCCATCAAATGGTTGCCAGACGCCATCTCCAAAGGGAAAGTGCTCATCTTCGAGCAATCCTATGATGCTCTTACCAAACGACTTGGATTCCGCGCCAACATCCATGGCCTTCGCGAACTCTTCGTCACGAAATACATCCATCCGGCCTTCCGCGACTGCGTGTCGCCCATGGAGGAAAACGAAGAGCAGGCCGCCAACACGGCTTTGAAGAATTGGCGTGGCGCATCCACGATGACGCCGCCCTATCTGGACGTTCCCGAACAGGAAACGCACAATCCGAAATGGAATTGGCTCGGCTTCGAAAACACACGCGTCTGGACGGCCGGCAACCAGGGAACCGTCGCCTCCGTTCTGATTGAAAAACCGGAAATCGGCGATTGGCGGCCTCTCGCCGTCGGCGGCTTTGACCTTCAGTACACGGCGCTTATGGAATTGATTGTAGACAAAGGCCGCACGATCTTCTGCCAGCTCGATGTCACGAACCGCACGGAAAACGATCCCGTTGCGGATCGCATCGCCTGCCGTCTCATCCATTATCTCATCTACGCTCCAGACACAGGCGTCAAACGAAAGGTCTATTATGCGGGCGGTCCAGAAGGACGCGAATTGCTCGTAAAACTGAAAGTCAATTTCGAAGACCACAAGCCTTTTACAGAGGATTTGAATGTGGATTCGGATGATTACAAAGTCAATTTGACGAATAAGCTTAAGCATCCGTCATTGCTCAATGCCATCCTTTTCCTCGCACATGGCGCGCCCCGAAAGATTCTGGAACAAACCAACCTGCATGCACAGGAACCAAAGAATATTCTTGAGAAACTAGACCGCGCGGAAAAAGTCCCTGCCGGACTTATCACCGTTGGATTTGATCTCAAAGAACTCGCTCTCGCAGGCGTTCCGTCTGATTTCAAAGTCGATTTCGATATCAGAAACTACGACAAAATCATCGATTATCTTGAACGCAAAGAGTTCAAAGAAGAAGTGGAAGAACTTAAGTTACTAATAGAGCAAGGCGTAACCAGTGACATCGACCAAGCCCTCCTGCACATAAAGGAGAAGCTTGAACTCGCCAGACTGGACTTTGATCCCGTTCCTGAATTCAACTATTTCAAGCTCAAGAATATCATCATCTACCTGGAACGCATCGGTTTCAAGAACGAAGCGAACGAGCTCGCCAAAGCGGAGGCGGAAGGCATTCCGAATCTCCTTGAAGAAACGCTCCATCGCATCGAATTAAAAACGAAACAAGCCGGTTTGGACAAAGGCACGTCCCTCGCCGTCGCCGTTCCGCTTCCAGAAGAAAACCATCTTGAGAAAAAGGGCAAGCAAAAACGTAACAAACAATCCCTCAAAGATTACATTAAAAACAAGCCCGATACTGATATCGCCGAGACCGCCTTCGAAATGCTCCGCGGCCTGACGTCCGCCGACCTCTATTGGCATGCCTCGCTCGCTAAAACAGCCGTCGCCCTGACGCCGAAAAAAGAACTCGACAAATATGTCATTAGCACCCCCTCCCTCTATGTGCTGCTCCACGAACGACGCGCGACCATCTGTCTGCAGACTGGCCCATGGGATTTCGATTATGTCGCAAAGCCCTATCTGCGAACATCCTACAGACGTTCTGTCTTCGCGATCGCGAAACTTCTTGCGAACTTAGGCGCTGATTTCGACAATCCGATTCTGGAGATTGTCGCGAATCCACCGCAGGAAAACGCCTGGCTCAACTCCTACTACTTGCAGGAGCCCAAAGCCGAAGACGATCCCTACCGCTATTACCGCTGGTAGCCGCCAATGGCGGCGCTGATGGCTTATGGCCAATGGCTTATGGCCTATGGCTTATGGCAATTGTATTCTAGGCTCCTAGGCTCCTAGCCTTCTAGCCTCCTAGCCTCCTAGCCTTCTAGGCGGCTAGCCGCCTAGAGCTTCACAAAAAAGACTACTCGGAAAAAGCTCAAACCAAACGCCGCTCAATCTCATGTATAATCCGTGAAAAGATCGCCTCCATGGCGACCGTATCGCTCTGCATTCCCTGTATCCTATCATGCGGCAACAATCCACTCTTCTCTATTACACTTAACCAAACCCGAGCTTCCCGCAGCATTCGACGGCATTGCCGTAACTTCCGCGAAAACGCACGGTCAGAATCCATCTCACAAGCCGCATGATAACGCGGCAACAATCCCATTACTGCCTGCAACAGCCCGGTCGCTACCTCCTGCGCAGCCTGGCCCGACGGCATCCAGCCCGACAACGCCACTATTTCAGCCGTGTATCGGACAAGACGGCCATCTAGGCTCTCTGCTTCCATATCCATTCTATCTTGCGCCTTTCTGGGCCATTGCCTTTCTATTTCTCTTCCCGAGCAGTCTTGTTCTTCTTGATTCTTTCTTTGTCATATAAAATCATTCAAAATCATATGATTCTTTATTATTCCTTATGACTCTTTATGACTTTCTGTTATTTTCTATGACTTTCTATGACTTTCTATGATTCTTTACGATTCTCTATGACTTTTTATGATTTTCTATGACTTTCTACGACTTTTTTGGCACTTTTTTTTACTTTTTCTCTGTCATCTTCTGGATTTCATCCTCCATGCTGTCATGCTCCGCATACAACGCAGCCAGACGCGGCTCAGCGGACGACAGCAACGCGCGGCGCTGGTTCTCCAGTTCCTGCAACTTCTCCGCCAGAACGGCGTCCGCTGTCGCGGCCGCCTTCTCCAACTTCCTGATCTGACTCTTCTTGTAGAGGAGCTTGCCACGCAGCTTCGCCACGGGGCTTTTCTCTTTTTTCGCCTCTTCCTCCACTTTCACAACCGCCTTCTCGTCCCGCGGCGCAGGAGCTTCTGCCTCCTGCGCCATGGCGCGCCAGCCTCCGCATGACAGCAACATCGCCAACATGCACCGACACAAGAATTTCTTCATAACAAATCCTCCTTGGCGCCACCAACCGAGCCCGTGCCGCCATTTCACATTGTATTGTATCTCCCTTCGAAGTCCATCAGGCCCGGCAAGTGGCATTTTTTGCATTTCATATAAAGCATATAAATGGACTTCTCCGATTGACACAATAAAGATAAATCATTTTTTCATTAATGCAAATATTATTTCTTGCATTTTTCTTGAAAAATGAATTTTCCAATGTATTTTTCTTTTGCAACGCGACAACGGGCAAAATCCGTCGCCATGACAGGAAATTTTTCGTTATTATAGTATGGTATAAGTAAGGAAACATCTCAAAAGTAGGAGCACACCAATTATGGCGAACCTCAACAAAGTCCTTCTCATGGGCAATCTGACTCGCGATCCGCAATCCAGGGCCGTCCAGCAAACAGGAATGCCTGTCTGCGATATGGGTCTGGCCGTCAATCGTCGCTACAAGTCGGCGTCGGGCGAAGAACGGGAAGATGTCGTCTATGTCGAGCTGATCACCTATGGACATCTCGCTGACTATTGCGCCAAAAACTTGACTAAAGGAAGCACGATCTACGTGGAAGGCCATCTGCGTTTTGAATCATGGCAAGACAAAGACACGGGCAAGAACCGTTCCAGACTGCGCGTCGTGGTCGATACCCTCTACAATCTGGACAGGAAAAACTTGCAAGTTCCTGATCAGCAGTACTATCAGTCTGCCGGTTATGGACAGCAGCAACCACCCTACCCGCCGCCGGGCTATGGTCAGCCCATGCCAAATTACGGCTATCAGCAGCAACCGGGCGGCTATCCACCTGCCCAACAACAACCCTACCAACCGCTACCGCAACAACCGTATCAGCCATTGCCGCAACAGCAGCCACGGCCAGCCGGTCAACCGCAACAACCTGCTCAGCCGCAACCATCTGCGCAACAGCCGACACAGCCTGTAAAACCTGTCCAAACGGCCCAACCGCAACAGTCTGTGCAACCGCAACCATCTGCGCAGCCTTCGCAACAGCCGACGCAGCCTGCTCCGCAACAAACAGCACCACAACAGTCCGCACAAACGGCTCAGCCGCAACCATCTGCGCAACAGCAGCCTGCGTCCAAACCTCCCCCTGAGCCACCTGAGCCGCCCGCACCCATACCGCAGTCGTCACAACTCACTGATCCCGAAGAGGTTGTGGACGACATGCCGTTCTAACCACCGTAACGGTTTTCCATGCCAAGTTATTATCTTCCAGAGACTTTCAATGTCGGCGAAACCGTCCGCCTTTCGGCGGACGAGACCGCTCACGCCCTGCGCGTCATGCGCCTTGAGCCAGGCGAACGCCTGACGCTGCTCAATGGCTGTGGTGGCCGCGCGGCCGCCGTTCTTTTGGACGACGGACCGACATGCAAGATCCGCGAAGCCTCTTGCCGCATTGAGTCAACGGAAACCGTTCCGCGTCCACAACTATCGATCGTCCTGTATGTTGCGCCTCCGCGCAACAAAAACATGGACACGGTGTTGAAGTCCGCGACGGAGCTTGGCGTGGCCCGCATCGTTCCCGTCATCTGCCGTTACGCGGTCTCCCGTCCGGACGCCTCCGCCGCCGCATCGTGGTCGCAGACGCTCGTCACCGCCATGAAGCAATCCGGCAACCCATGGTTGCCGGAGCTTAACGCGCCAATAGCCTTCTCCGACGCCTTGTCCGCAAGCGACGGCGACGGCTTTTTCGGCGCCGTGCCGCGCGAAGACGACCTCCGGACATCCTCCCTGCCCTATACACCATCACGCCTTTCATTGTGGGTCGGCCCCGAAGGCGGTTTCTCGCTGGAAGAAGAGCAAGCCCTTCGTATAAAAGGACTTATACCACTGACCGTTGGTCCGTGGATCCTCCGCGTTGAAACCGCCGTCACCGCCCTGCTCGGTTCCTTGCTGACACAATTCCATTGACATGATTACCCCCGCCATTAAAATCGACGATGAACAGTGGGCGGAGTGGCTTGACGCCGTCGCGGCCACTCCAAAAATCCGCCACATCGAATGCGACGCCGCGCTTTTTTCGTTCTGTCTGGATTTTCTGAAATCACTGGACAGGCATTCCCTGTATGGTGCCCATGCGCGGGACATCCTTCCACCGGAAACGGCCCGTTTTCTGAATGAAGCCCCCAACGACCAGGCGTTCAACAATTTACGCAAATCCATCATCCATTCCATGCTGTCGGCGGAGAACGCGGGCGTCTCCCATTTCAGTCTGCAAATGCGGTTGGATGAACCATTTCCAGATGAAGAGAACCGCATTCGCAAAACTGCCGCTTTCCTCCGCAAACTTCTGCTGACGCCATTGGAGAAGCCTTTCAAGCTCGATCTGCAGATTCGCTTTCCATTCCAATATCCGCTTTCACAAGAATGGAAACGCGCACGGGATATTTGCGACATGGCGGATTCGAAACGCATCGGCATCTCCCTGCAGCTCCATTCCGGCGATTTCGATGATACGCCCCCCGCTCCGCAGGATATCGTCGCAGACATTCTACCGCATCTCCATGTCGTTGAATTCCACTACACTCCGTCTCTTGGCGAATCGCTTTTCGAAGACGAACTCACCGAATGGGCCGATCTGTTGAAAGCCAACGCCTTTGACGGACTTGTCGTGTTTTGTCCACATCTCCGTCAAAACGAAAACATCCTGCAACATTGCATGGCCCTTCAAGCCTGCGCGGATTTTTTTCTAGAGTAATCGCAAGAAATCATTGGAATTCTCTAGAAATCTTTGAAATAACAGTCATATTGATAACATGACGTTTTTTCAACACTCAAGCCCCGCCGCACGATCCGCCATGCAGATGCTTTTTTCACTTTCCAAGACTGAAACGCGCAAAACCGTCAGCCAGAAACTGACTATGCGACGCGCTGTCGCAAAATGGTTCTGGGAAAATATGCCGCCAAACGGCATCGGCATTGACGTTTCGACGCGTCCTGCTTCGCTGAAGGTCGATGTCGCCTTCGTCTGGTCGGCACTTCACAAGACAACATCTTCGCGTTTAAGCGTTTATCAACCGACTCAGACTGCCGTCGTCCTCTGCTGCCAAACGCGTGAAGACTGTTGGCCAGAATGTACGGATGCAGAAACCATCCTCCGCGAAATCACGGATCTGAAGGCAGAACTCGAAAGACAAGAGGCGGAAATCCGCGTCAAAGAACCAGAACTGCGCACCAGCGACATGTTGTTTGACGAATTCGCCTCATGGGACTACTCGAAATCGCAGTCTCAAGCCTATCATCAAAACCGCCATCGGCTCATCAATCTGGAGGGCACTCTCTTTAAAGGTACGCGATTCGCGAGAATTGACGCGTCGCAATGCTCTAATCTCCACTATCTTGCCGTTCCGGAAGGTACATTGGCCCCCAATGAACTGCTCGAAGACTGGGGCTTGTTCTCCGTCAATATCGAAACGGAAACCGCGACGCTTGTCTCCGAACCGAAATTTCATGAGATTCCGCCCGAAATGCAAATGCATCTCATCCAGAACATGTTGTTCGCCAGCGCACGGCAGGTCAACGACATGCTCGGTCTTAAATTCAGCGACGACGGGACGCTCTCCTTTGTCCGTCCACCGTCCATCCACCATAAGCCATTGAACTCCTAACATTTCCGAAAAACTATGATTCTCGACGCACTTTCGAACTGCTCCGCCTACGCCAACGCCCACCCGCGCTTCCAGAAGGCGTTCGCTTTTTTGATTTCCCAGCCGCTCGCCACGCTTCCGTGCGGACGCTACGACATCGACGGCGATGAAATCTACGCCATGATCCAAGAACCTTCACTCCGCCCGCAGGAGGCCGCGAAGCTTGAATCACATCGTAAATACATCGACATTCAGTATGTCATTTCCGGCGACGAGACCATGGGATGGTCCCCTGTTGAAGGCTGTGGAAAAGCCACGGAATTCGACACGAAAAAGGATTGCGGCTTCTTCTCTGACAAGCCGATGGCCTGGTTCCCCGTCCGTCCGGGCTGCTTCGCCCTCTTCTATCCGCAGGACGCCCACGCCCCCTGCGTCGGCGAAGGAACCTGCCGCAAGGTCGTCATTAAAGTATTGGCATAAGCCGTTTTGTTTGTGAACCACGCCCTGAAGCTCATCCCGCTGGCCATCGCATTGGCCTTCGTCATCGTCAACGCACGCATCATTTCCGTGCGTCCCATGCACCATGACGAAGCCAATCAGGCCATCCGTTTCGGTGACCTGCTGGAAGGGCGCGGCTATCGATACGACCCGCAGGGCCACCATGGGCCGACGCTCTATTACGCGACACTTCCAGCCGCACGCCTCGCGGGAGCGCATGACATCGCGCACTGCACGGAGGCGACCATCCGTTCCGTCCCGCTGGCGGCCACCGCCCTGCTGATTCTGCTCGTCGGCTGCCAAGGTGCCATTATCGGCCAGTTGACCGCCATTCTAGCCGCCGCGCTGACGGCCATATCCACGCCTTTTGTCTTTTACAGTACCTATTATATACAGGAGCCGCTGATGGTGCTTTTCGTTGCGGCGGCTTTTGCCGCCGCAGCCCATTGGCAACCATTACAGCCGCGTTCCATCTGGCTACCGCTCGCCGCGTTTTTCATCGGACTGGCCGCCGCTTCCAAAGAGACATGGCTCATCACCGCCTTCGCCATGTTCTGCGCAAGCGTTGTTCTCACCATTCTCCACCGTCGCGACATCCATCTCTCGCGCAATGATTTGAAGCGATACATACCGACGTTGTCCGCAATCATCATCGCTTTTCTGCTGCCCGTCGTCGTCCTCTATTCATCCTTCTTCACGAATTGGAGCGGGCCGTTGGACGCCATCCACGGCCTTTTCCAGGGCGCCGCCCAATCGTCACAGGAGGATTTTGCGCAACCGTGGATCTATTTCATCCAACGGCTGATATGGCATAAAACCGCTCCCGGCCCGATCTGGACCGAATGGCCGCTTATTGTCGCCGCCATCGTCGGAACTGTCGCCGCCTTCCTTCCGAAAATTCCATTGAAAAAACGCCTGCCGTTGCAGTTTCTCGCCATCTACGCCGTCGTCCAACTGATCGTCTATTCCGCCATCCCTTACAAGACGCCGTGGTGCATCCTGAACGTCTGGCAGTCCGTCCTCATCCTCTCCGCCGCAGGCTTCGCCGCCTTTCTGACAAATGGAAAACCATGGGGCAGAATCATTTGCGCATGCGCCTTGATCGCCGTATCCGTCCATCAAATCCGCCAATCGCAACAAACTTGCGGCCGTTACTGCGCGGATCAACGCAACCCGTATGTCTATTCGCATACGCAACGCGACCTCTTGAATCTCGTCGCCCGCGTCCGCGAAATCACATTGGACAAACCGCAGTCCGACAACGCCATCGTCGTCGCAACCTCCTCCCATCAGGATGCTTGGCCGCTACCATGGTATTTCCGCGACCGTTCTGATATCGAATACAGAACAGACTGGCCGGACGATTTCACGCCCGTTCCGCTTCCCGTCTTCATCGTCGCCACGCCGGATTTGGAAGTCGATCTGAAACTTGACGGCTATGTCTGGGAGACGCATTCTCTCCGTCCGAACGTCTTCCTCTTCCTCGGCGTCCGTCAAGACCGTTGGGATGCCTGGCTCGCCAACAAAATGAAATAAGCGCCCGCCTTCGCATGACG
>JAFZAB010000080.1 GCA_017548425.1 Victivallales bacterium | reverse complement strand
TCCGGACACCATGTCCTGACCGTCCCCGCCATTGACGACGGATGGAACCGCGGCGCGGCACAGATTCCTGTCACATTGGATTTCCATGATTGAAAATCGCGCAAAATCATGTATCTGGCGCGGCCGTTGGCCGCAATCAAATCATTCTTGAGGAACCACGAAAATCACGAAAATCACGAAATTTCAAACCACAGAATACACTGAATACACTGAAAAAGCCTCGCAGACGGGCCGACTGCATCTCCAAGGATTTCATGGTGGAACAAAACATTGATTGCCAATGAAACAAACGGCTCCGTCTGCTCGGCGGTTCGTCACGCTTCGCGCAAGTGCAAACAACGTCATGCGGAAACTTGAAGTCCATGGTCTGTTGGCTCGGCGGTATGAATCCGCTTCGCGCGACAGAAAAGCGCATGTCAAAATCTTTGCGAAAAAACACAAAAAAACTATAGTGTACAGAAGTGTACAGAGAATAATCGGTTGCCCCATGCGAAGAAATCTTCTCCATGTCGCCCTAGACGCTTGCAAATGCCTTTGTGGTGGTTACATTAGGCATGTTTTGGTCATAGACAGATATGGCTAGGGCATTCACAAATAGTATCAACAATCATCTGCAATCAAATAAGTTATACAAAAAGAAAACACTCAATCAATTCCTATTATCAAGATGAAAACATCCCCCTCCCCTACATGCAGCAAACATGAAGTTCCTCAGCTTCTAGCACATCGCGGCGCGGCGGAAGCCGCCACCGAAAATGGCTTGCAGGCCTTCAAATACGCGATAGAAAACGGCATCACCGGCTTTGAGACGGATTTCCGTTTGACCGCCGACGGCGAAGTCGTCGTGATGCATGACAGCGACATAAAGCGCACCACCACTGGCTCCGGTCTCGTGGAGGAACTCACGCTGGCGCAAATCAAGAGCGTGAAGATGAAAAATTCAGACGAACAAGTTCCTACGGCGGATGAACTTTTCTCGCTCTTCGACAATCTCGAAGGATTTTATCTCGAATTGGAGATGAAGGCACGCTACGGCGTGAATTACAGTCCAGAACGGATGGACGTGTATCTGAACAAACTCTACGCGGCCGCCCAAAAACATCTCACCGGATGCTGCGTCGTCTTCACGTGTTTTGATGACGCCGTGCTTCGTCGTCTGAAAGAGCTCCATCCAGACGCGCGGATCGGCCTCATCTGCGGAGGGCTGACGCAGGAGATCGTCACCAAAACGCTCGCATTGGGCTGCTACAGTTGCGCCCCCACGATGGCTGGCACGTCGCAGGATTTAGTCGATCAGTTGAAACAAAAAGGCGTCATGGTGAATCTCTGGTTCTCCGACACGTTGGAGCTTTGGCACCAGGCGCGTGACATGGGGGCGGACGTCTCCACATGCAACCATCCCGTGGCGGTCCTCAACGCTATCCGTGAATCCGCAAAATGATTTAAAATACTTCTTTGTTGTGAAATCTTGAAATGAAAAATCGCATATTACTTGGTGTGTTGGCGGTCTGTGCTTTGTTGGGCGAAGGATGTGTCACAGCCGAAAAGAAACCGATGAAATGCCTCCTTCTCGCAGACGGAAGCTCTGATTTTTCCACGGTTCTCGAATCCTGCGGCGCACAAATCACCCACATGAAACCGAAGGATGCAATCCTCACGGATCTATCGTCATATGACGCATACTGCATTCTCGGCTCGAACGTCGTCATCGATCCACGGCTCCGTGAGCGCCTCGAAGCGGAATGCGCACGCGGCAAGAAATGCTTCACGGAAGCGCTCGGCAGTTGGTCTGGAATCTATTCTGCGCCACCTGTTGATACCACCCGCAGAAGACTGGTCGTCGTGTCCGAAGGGGACAGTGCTATTCCGGGGCTCTCCTTCGGGGATCTCCTTGACGACGGCAGTAACCGGATGGTCCGCCCGTACTACAATATAACAGGGATGAAAATCCTCCTTGCGTATCGGGAACACATCATCGCCCACCGCCATTGGAATGCAAATCGGGATGAAATCATGAAAGGTGCAGTTCCCGGCCTTTGGACCGTCGGTGAGAATCTCATGATGTCCTCCTTCGAGTTCCACAACTACAACCGCGCAAGATACGCCCCGCGGGAATCATGGCGTCGTCTTATCGTCTTTATCGCCAAATGGATCACTGGCAATGAACCTGCCAGCCTCCCGGAACCGCTTGTCCAATACGGTACCGATGCTGATCTCACAAACGATGCCATATTCGAAAAGTCACGCCAGAACGCTATCGAGCATGGAATCAAGTGGCTGGAGCGCTATCTCGTGGACGAAGGCCGAGGCGGAATCCGCGAAGGACTGCGGCATGCGATCAATCCAGACGGCGTACAAAGCACGGCGGATAGCATTCGCACGGATTGCTCCGGCGAAGCGGCAGGCGCGTTCCGTTTTTACAGTATGTTGAAAAAGAACAGCCATGCACGTGACATCGCGCAGAATCTCTCTGATTTTGTCTTCGGCCCCATGCAGGTGAAAGGCGGCCCGTTCGACGGAATGCTCCGCTGGACCGACACGGCATGGCAGGTCTGCTATCAGGACGACGCTGCCCGTGCCATGCTTCCGGCACTCTATAACTGCCTATATCTTGGCGACAAAAGCAACTTCCCTGCCGTCTGCAAGGCGCTCGATTTTCTTGTCAAAACCACTGCAAAGGACGGATGCCGCGTTGCTCGCACCGATATGCCGCATCTGAATGAAAACGGCCTCCGCTCACTTGCCGAGGCGGAACATGGTCTTGCCTCTGCGCATTACAATGCGTATTATCACGCCGCGCTCCTGCTTGCCTATCTGGTCGGCGGGAATCAGACTTATCTCGACGTGGCCCGTCGTGGTCTCGAAACCATCATGTCCCTCTATCCCGAGACGAAGCGTGAACAAAGCGAGACGGAGGAGCAGTGCCGTCTCATCCTGCCTCTTGCCCTCCTCTATCAGGCAACTGGAGAGGAAGCGCATCGGACCATGCTGTATCGCGTGACAGATGATCTTATGACGCACCGCCATCCATCAGGCGGCATCGCGGAATGGGACACTGGCTACAAGGCGAGCTGCTCACGTGAATCACGGGGAGAATGTTCACTTCTGACGGAGAACGGCGATCCCGTCGCGGACCTTCTCTACTCGACAAACTGGCTGCCAGTCGGTTTTGCGGTCGCATATCATGTCACGGGAGACAAGAAATTCCAGACTCTCTGGCGAGACGTCGCCACATTCTGTCTGAAATCGCAGATCCATTCAAACGATCCGAAAACAGACGGATCGTGGTGCCGCGCGTTCGACATGGAACTCGGCGAAGCATACGGCTGTCCGCATGACGTAGGCTGGGCTGTTTTGTGCAGCGAATCCGGCTGGACTGACGCGGAAATTCTCATGGGACTCATGTTGCCCGATATCCTCGCCCGTATGAAAAAACGGTAGCCAAAAGAGTATCTCTCAAAAATCATAGTTTTTAAACTTGAGACAATATAATCATGAAAAGGGAAACTCTTTTTTATACATCTTTGATGATGGGGATACTCTGTTTTTTTATAAACGGATGTGATTTTTTGATCAAATCCGAATATGTTTCATACGAGTATAAAAAACTTGGAATGGAATTATGTGGGTGGGAAAGAGACAAGACAATATCCAAGATAATTGTATATAAAAACAAATCGAATAACATTGATTTGGGAATCATTCAAAATAATGAAATGATTCCATTCGGGGATAAAGACTCTGAAACATTGAAACAGTTTGGTTTTCTTCCTGATGAAAGGCAAAATAATGTATTCTATCTTACGAGGAATAATAATGTTCTGACGATTAATCGGAATGGAGATGAATCAATTTTATATATGTTGACTGTCTCTGGTGACAGCCCTTTTGTAATTATATATAATAATAACATAATTACCAATCCAATCGAGCAAGACAAAATACAGCATGTGTTTGGCAATGATTTGATAAAATCCTCATATCCATATAAATAAGGCAGATATTGATGATCTGTGTCTTTGATGGCGAAAAGTACCGATTGTCCCTTCCACAAAAACAATCAAAGGTTGCATCTGTCAGCCCAGAGTGGCTCAATGCAAGTCTTCAAGGAAAAGCTTACGCCACGAAAAAGTCCCACTTCGTTCGGACGCAAAGTGATGTAAATCAATCGGTATTATTCAATCACGAAAGTGGTGATGGAGAACGGAGCGAGCTGGACGTTGAGCTTTTTGTCTCGGACCGGAGCCGTGGGAATGTCCTCATTCCAGTTTTCACCGACATTCACGGGGCCGCTTGTACGGATGACTTTCGCGGCGTTGGCGGCGATTTGCGGAAACGCGGAGAGGTCGAACATCATAGGGCATTCGTTTGCGGTGCTGTTGACTGCAACGACCACGATCTTGCCGGATTCGCGGGTCCATGCGGCGAGCGTGGACGGCGATGAGGCAATGATGCGGTCGCCGGGGCGGATATATCGCGTGAACTGTCCAAACGCGTAATAGCGTTTGCCGAGAAGGAGCTTTTCGTCGATATGATCGAAGATGCCCGTCCCCCAGTATGCGCCGCGAAGCGATGTATTGTTGCGTTCCATGTTGTTGTAATTGGAATGGTGGCGGTCGATGATTTGCCAGATGACCCATGCGGATGGCATCATGCCGTTCATATCGGTGATGATATGGTTTGCGAACCAGAGGGAGTTACCCATGTCGCCTGCGGCGTCTCCTCCGAGCGTGTTTGCCCCGTCGGCTTCGCTCATCCAGAGGTGTTTCTTTTCCGCTTTGGCTAGCGCCTGTATTTCAGCGCGACGGCTGCCGCCATAAGAATGCGTGTTAATTCGCTCAACTACCTTTTTCGCCTCTGGGGAGAGCGCCTTGTAGGTATTGATTGAGAGGTCTATGGAGGTCTCGTCGGCGACAGTCATGAGGATGTCATCACGGACACCACGGTTACGGAGCGCCTTTTCAAGTTCAGTGATCACGCGGCTTTTCAGACGGTTGTCTTTGATGTCACACCCCTCCTGCTTGTTGCTGTACGCGCCCCAGTATCCGGAGGACGGCTCGTTGAACGGAGCGATACTGTTCAGCTTGAAATGGAGGTCTTCGCGCATATGCTTCACGACATCGGCAAGGAATTCGGCGAAGATGGGAACATATTCAGGCTTGAGGTTGTTGTCCTTGTGTTCGCCCGCGCCACCGCAGGAACATCCGCTCCAAGTCATGAAGTACGGAGGAGAGTTGGAGAAGACCTCGACGAGCGCGTCCGGATTGCGTTTGTAAAGCTTTGTAAGCACGTTCATCTGATTTTTGTCGCGTTCCCAGTCGTACTGAAATTTTATGATGCCGTTGTCATCGACCTTGAATGCGCCATCGTTATCGCGAACAGGCTGCGCGAAACCGGGCATGTTCGAGTCGGAACGCGTGATATGGTGGTGCGAGGGATCGTCGCCAACGCCGATGTTGTAGCGCACGATGTTGAGCTTCAGGCCTTTCGTCTGGTCGAAAAACGCATCGACGGCGGCGTCCGTAAGCTTGTCGCTGTAACCGATACGGTTTGCCCACCAGCAAAGCGAAGTGCCCCAGCCTTCGAACACGCCGTCGTTGAACGGAGATCCTTTGGTCGGATCAAGTTTGACGACCGTCGGCATGCGGTTGTTGGACTGTGCGGAGAGAACCGTACAGAACATGGCTGCGGAGAGGACGAAAACGCGATGGACGGCAGAGGTTTTCATGGCGGTGTTTCTTTCAAGGCGAGTATAGGATTATATGTTGAATTGCAATATTATAGGCTCCACCTCACGAAAATGCAAATAATGAGAGCAGTAGAAGCAAAAATCGATCCTACTATACTGGCCACACTAAATTTGCCTAAAGACAGCATGATTCGGCAAAGTTCGTCGCAGCATGGCAACGGGATGCCGTCCGCAGCAACACCGCACGGAGTGCGAAACAATCGTAACTGGCAATGACAGAAAAAGATAAAGAAGTATTTGAAAAACTACATTCACGTTATAGATTTCAACCATCATTTTGATGCATCACAGAACAAAATGGAAATGAAGGATAACATGAATCACGTTGCAACAGAAAACGAGAAGCAACGGCTTGAAGCCGCTTACAAGGGAAGAAAGGTTTTTCACGGCGAATTGCATGACCACTCCAATTCAGGCGGAACCAGCGACGGACACTGCACGCTGGATGTCTGGAAAAAGGAAATGGCGGAACTGAAGATGGATTTCGCCGCCATTTTGGATCATCGTCAGGTGCGGCACATGTATCTGCCAGAATGGGATGATACGCTCTTCATCAGCGGGACGGAACCCGGAACGTCCATCACGGACAGTCATGCCAGCAAGAAGAGTCTCCACTACAACATGCTGTTTTCAAACTCCGCGGAATTGGAGAAGGTTTTGGCGGCATTTCCTGAATATAACTTCGAGGGCGGTCCGGAAGGACATTTCAAGTATC
>JAFZAB010000079.1 GCA_017548425.1 Victivallales bacterium | reverse complement strand
GGATGCATGCCGCCGCGTCCGTCCAATCAGGCAGTTCAATGTCCAATTGCGCAACATCTTGCAATGTGCCCGGTTGCACATTTTCAAAATCGCAGTTTCCGTCAATGATGAACGTCCCGTCCGTCTTCTCAAACGTCCATTGCAGACGCCCTGTCGCAATGGCTTCCCGTCCGAAATGCGACAGGATGATACGTTCTGCGAAATGCGTGCCCGCCAGACGGTTACGATATTTTCCAGCGGAGCAAAGCAGGACGGAATCGCCCGTGTAACGACGGACATCCGCGATGCTTTCGCCGTATTTTTCTTCATAGAATTCATTGAAAATACCGCATGGGTAGCCGATGAGATGCCAATGCGTGTCAATGCCGCCCAAATAGTCGAATCCCGTAATCGTATCACATGCACGCAGATTCTCCATGAGCTGTTTGCGTACGGAGGAAATGAAGCGGCAGTTCAATTCATAGTATTGGCGGGCGTTTTCATAAACACCGTGTTTCTGCATGTTTTCGCGGGCGGCTTCGAACAAATCCGTGCCGATGAACGTTCCTTTGTAACGTTCCTCCAACGAAAAATCCAGATAACCTCCAAGAATGCCCGCCTCATGCGAGAGGATGGGCCGTCCGTAGGCGGCATGGCGGCGGTCGATGGCTGCCGCGCCCGGAAAGTCATCATGACTGTAACTGAATTCGCCGCCCAGAGCGCCAAAAACATCCGTGAATTCACGAACAGCCGCCATGCGTTTTGGATCGTAGGTCATCGGCTCCCGCGCCAATTCCTGCCCAGGGGCGAAGGCGTATTCAATGCCGCGCATCGCCTCCTGCGGATTGAACAGCATGCCGGGCGCCATTTCATGCAATACATCGACCAATCGTTTCAGCCGGACAATCGCTTTTTCATCGATGATTTTCTCGTTGCCTTCGCAGAAAATGACGGCGCATGGATGCCGTCGCACCATGCGGATGATGTCCACCGCTTCGGGCATGCTCCAAACGGACGGCAGTTCCGTCTGCACATAGATGCCCAGCTGGTCGCAGGCGTCGTAGAACGGTTCAGGCGGACACCACGTGTGACAGCGGATGAAATTGAAACCAGCCTGCCGCAACACGCCCAAATCATGTAGATATTTCTGCGTATCGAAGTGCGGATTACATGTTTCCGCAAAATAACAATGCTCCGTCACACCGCAGAAATAGACGGGATGGCCGTTGACGAAGATGCGTTTGTCATCATGCGACAGCGTGCGCGGCGCCCAACGGACGGAACGTTCATCCAGCAGCGTCCTATCAGCGTCCCGCAGTTCTACCGTCATATCATAAAGGAATGGATGGTCATGGCTCCATTTTTCAGGCAGTTCATCCGTCGTAAACGACAGTTTGTCCGCCGTGCAATCAACGCTTCCCGTCTGCAAGGTCTTCCCGTCATCGGCGATTTTCCAGACAATCTGGCAACCTTTTCCATTTTGCAACTCAATGTGCCACAATGGATTGCCGTCTTGGCTGGATAAAAAGAAATCATCGATACGAGCCTTCTGCGTCAACCGCAATGATACACCGCCGCCGATGCCGCCACGTTCGGACTGATAGCCTTGCGCCGCCAGCCCGCGATGCTGTCCAGGCCGCGCGCCAACGGCTTCGCCGTCATGACTGCCATCGACACGATGGTATGCTCCGCCGTCATCATGCACATTGCAAACGGCGATGATCAATTCGTTCGGCCCATCATGATTCAGCAATGGCCCTATATCAAACGATACAGGAGCCGAATAGCCTGTTGCGATGCCCGCCAATTGGCGATTGCAGAAGACAGAGCATCCCCACATCGGACAAACAACCGTCAGAACCGCTTGATTCCAGCCATTTTGCGGCAATTCCAACATCTTGCGATAGAAGCCTGTTCCAACTAAAAACGAACTGGCCGCATGCGGCAGTAACGTCACGCCCATGGGAAAATGCGGCTTGCGATAATCTGGATTGAAACGCGCCTCCAGCCCGAAGAAATCCTCTTCGTCGAACAAGTCATAATGGTCATCCCAATAACCGGGCGTCACCATCAGTCCCGTGAACTGTTCCGTCTTTGGAAGTATCGGTTTCAGAGAATCTAACGGCTTTGGCGAATAGAAAAAGTCCCATGTTCCGTCAAGGGAGAGATGTAACGGCAATTCTGTCTTCATATCTTATTTCAATATATTATGTTACACAAGAAATGGCTGCTTGTTCATGCGGTGTACAATAATTTCATCAACGACGGCGTTACCTCTGTTCAGCAGAAAGAAAGCGATGATTTCCGCAATGTCTTCCGGCATGATCATGCCTTCCGGCGTCAGATCGGGCCGTGCGATTTTGACCATATCCGTATAGACGCCTCCAGGCGCGATGGCATGAACACGAATATTGTCGTTATAATGTTCCGCCGCAAGGCTTTTCGTAAATCCAAGAAGCGCATGTTTGGAGGCGCCGTAGGCGCTCTGACCAGGATAACCCGCATGCGCGACAACCGATGCGATGTTGATGACAGTCGCCGCCTGTGACTTCTTCAGATACGGAATGGCTTTTTGCGTCAAAAAGTACGGAACACGCACGTTGATGGCCATGATGGCGTCGAATTGTTCAACCGTCGTCTCCGCAAACGGTGCATTTAGGGTCATGCCCGCGTTGTTGACAAGCACGTCCAGACCGCCCCATGTGTCAATCATTTTTGCAAACATGGCGTCCATCGCCTGCAGATCCGTCAGATTGCCAGGCACTGCCAGACATTCTGTCTGTTGTTCGACAAGCCTGCGTGTCTCGTCAAGTTTCGCCAGATTGTTTCCTCCAAAGAGAACGATTCTCATCTTCTCCTGCGCAAGACGGACAGCGGTCGCCCTCCCAATGCCGCCGCCGGTTCCCGTAACGACTGCGATTTTTCCAGTCAGATCTTGTTTCATATAAGATAGTTCCGTATATTTTGTCACATTTGTAAAAAACAGACATCCACTGTTTGCCTCAATCCGATTGATACAATCTAATCATGGAAATCCTTTTGTCCAACGCCATGAACTTGTGGATTGCATTTTCTCATGTATTATTATAGGTTGTTTATTTTCATCTGGTGCCTCTCTCCACCAATCATCGAAAATCATAAACTCAAGGAAAAAGAAAATGTACCTTGGAAAACTGAACGACGTCAAATCGCCCGTGACGATTTCATACTCAATCCATAAGGAAGGAAACCGAGAGGTTCCCGCCGTCGCGGCGGCAGGCAATCCGCTAAACGGAGAGGAACTGCTTGTCCGCTGGTCACAGCTCTATCTTTCTGGCTTGGCGTTCTCCTTCACGTTTTCAAAGACATGTTTTCTCGACAGCGTCCGCCTCGTCCTCCCCGCCGTCTGCCAAGCGGAGAAGATTTCAATTTATGACGAAAAAAATGATCAACTGCTCGCCGTTTACGCCGCGGAGACAGGCAAGAAAATCACCGACCATGAGATTTCATTAACCGTCGCCACCAGTCTGGCGGCCTGCCGAATTGTCATTGACGCACCGTTCTCGGACATCGGCCTGTCCGCACTGGACTTTTTCGGCGCCTACGGCGATGATTTACCGCTTTATCCGACGCCCGCAAAATCGTCTTTATCTGATAAAACCGTTGACGTGTCGTCATTTAACGGTTATCAAGCGGACAGTTCCGCCGGCAACCGTGCAGGCGAGATTCTCGCGGAAAAACTTCTTGAGAAAACAGGCCATGCCTTGAGCGCTAAAGCAGATGGCACCATCCGTTTCAAACAGGACGCCGCCATTGCGGAAAACGGCTACCGCCTGAACGTCACAGAAAACAATATTGATATCGCCGCCGCCGATTTGCGCGGTTTCGTCATCGCCGTTGAAACACTTCTCAAGATGTTGCGCGGCAACTCATTCCAACTGGGAATCGTGGAAGACGCACCACGCTTCAACTTCCGCGGAATCCATATCTTCCTGCCGCCGCCAGACCAGTTCGATTTCGCCAAACGGCTCATCAAATATCTCATCTCCCCCATGGGCTACAACGCCGTCATACTCGAATTCGCGGGCGGCATGCGTTTTGAATCGCATCCCGAAATCACGGAAGCCGTTCTACACGCCAAGCAGATGGCGCGCGAAGGCAAATGGCCGCAGTTCCCGCATGGTGAAGTCGGCGGCGACGGCGTCGTCGAAAAAGCGGACGTGGCGGACTACATCGACTACATCCGCTCATTCGGTATCGACGTGATTCCGGAAGTCCAAAGCCTCGGTCATGTTCAATTCATGACCATCGCCCATCCAGACATCGCCGAACGAGAAGAATCATTGGAAGAAGCGGTTGACCAACGGTTTGCAGATGCGAACAAAGGCAAATTCTATGCCCACTGCTACTGTCCGTCCAACGAAAAGTCATACAAGATCCTGTTCGATTTGATGGACGAAATCATCGATGTCGCCAAACCGACAAAATACGTCCATGCAGGCCATGACGAAGTCTATCAGATCGGCGTCTGCCCCGTCTGTCGCGAAAAGGATCCCGCCGATTTGTACTACAACGATGTCATGCGCATCCATGACCATCTGGCGGCCAAAGGCCTTAAGATGATGATTTGGAGTGACATGCTGCAGTCCGCCAGTTCCTACAAGACAGTTTCCGCCATCGACCGCCTCCCGAAGGACATCGTCATGATGGATTTCATCTGGTATTTCCATCTTGGAAAGGACATCGAAGAGAATCTGACGGAAAAAGGCTTCTCTGTACTCATCGGCAACCTTTATTCCAGCCACTTCCCGCGCTTCGAAAAACGCATCCGGAATCCGCTGATCGTCGGCGGCGAAATCTCCTTCTGGACGCGAGTTACGGAAGAAGTTCTCGGACGCGAAGGAAAAATCTACGACCTTTTCTACACGGCGGAAATGCTGTGGTCGGGCACCTATCGAGAAGCGCTTCGTTACAGTTACGACGGCGTCATCCGCCGTCTGATTCCACCGTTGCGGGATTTGCTCGGTCAACGCCAATCGCCATCGCAACTTCCGTCGCATCAAGAAATTGCCATTTACAGCGTCACACAGTCGCCTGATCCTGAAAAAGACAGAACTGGACTGGACATCGCCATGAACGGACGTTTCGACAGTCTCGTCATCACCCATACGGCGCAGCGCGAATTGACGCGTATGCCGTGGATTGAATTGGAGGAAATCGGCGCTTACGAAATCACATTCGATGACGGTTCAACGGAACGCCTGCCCGTCAGTTATGGCGGCAACATCGGCTATTGGAACCGCCGTCAAGGCCAACCGCAACCGCAGCCCTACTATCGCCACAACGGCTACATCGGCACCTATTTCGCGGACACAACGGAATCCCGTCTGCGCGACGGCCGTCTGGTGACGCTTTACCATTATGAATGGCTCCTCCCGCAGAACAGCAAGACCATCGTCCGCCTCCGCTACATTCCCGCCGCAAACGCCAAGAGCGACGTGGTCGTCTATGGCGTGACAGGGCTGAATTGCTGATGTGGATTTTTTGTTTTCATCATGTATGTTATAATATATGAAATATGAAGCTTCAAGATAGAAAATTGAAATCAAGATAATGAAACGGTTCAACACAACAGGCATTTGTGTCCCTGAACTGCATTACATGGTTGATTTGACGGAACGTGTCAAGGAAATCAAGGCAATGGTTGATCAGGGTGACTATTTCTGTGTCAACCGCGGACGTCAATATGGCAAGACAACCACGTTGGAGGCATTGCGTAAGTTTTTGGACAATGATTATCTTGTCTTGCCATTATCATTTGAAAACATTGGAAACACGCCATTTGAAGATGAAAATCTACTGAATTTCACATTCATGGGAATCATTGGCGACCTGCTGGAGGATGGAATTGCCAAAAATGCGACACCTGAATTGTCAGCGTTTGTCAAAGAGTGCCTGAAAGAATCAGGCGGCAAAATCCCCATGAATGAACTGGACCGCCAGATCAAAGGCCTTTGCCGAAAGTCGCAAAAACCTATTGTGTTGATCATTGATGAAGTGGACCAGGCCAGCAATTACGAGTCCTTTTTGAAGTTTCTCGGTGTTCTCCGCACAAAATATCTGAAGCGGATGTTGGAGCCGACATTCCATTCAGTGATTCTGGCCGGCGTTTACAATATCAAAAATCTGAAGGCGAAAATTCCAAGCGACGGAACACATCAGTACAACAGCCCTTGGAACATTGCCGTCGATTTCGACATCCGCATGGAGTTGTCGCAAGACGGAATCGTCGGCATGCTGAAAGATTATGAAAATGACCATCATACGGGCATGGACATTCAACAAATGGCTAGCATGCTTTTTGATTATTCTGGCGGATATCCGTTTTTGGTGTCGCGTTTGTGTCAAATCATGGATGAAAAGCTTACCGGAATGTCTGGCTTCCCTGACTTGGCTTCCTGCTGGACCAAGGAGGGCTTTTTATCCGCTGAGAAGATAATGTTGGACAAAACCAATACGCTATTCGATGATTTGGCAAAGAAAACGGATGACAATCCAGAGCTGAAGTCTTTGTTCATCGACATTCTGTTCGGAGGCGAACAGATACGCTATTCGCCATACGACAAAGCCCAGAGCCTTGGTCTCATGTTCAATTTCATCAAGAACAACAACGGTTTTCTAGCCATTTCCAATCGCATTTTCGAAACATTCCTTTGCAATGTCTTCACCTACGAAATGGAGAAAAAAGACAAGTCGTTCCGTGTTGCGGCCAATGATGAACGGAATCAGTTCATAAAAGGGAAGAGATTGGATATGGAAGCGGTGCTGAACCGTTTCCGTATCCATTACAAGGACACTTTCGAAGTACGTCGCGCACAAAGGGTAAGTCGTCTTGATGAAGAAGACGCCCGAATCTGTTTCCTAATGTTCCTGATTCCAATCATCAACGGAACTGGTCATTATTATATCGAAACGGGCTTGGTTGACCGAAGCCGCATGGACGTCGTGGTCGATTACAACGGCGAGCAATTCGTGGTCGAACTGAAAATCTGGCGTGGACAGGCCTATCATGACAACGGAATCGAGCAGTTGTGCGGATATCTTGACACGATGCATACTCAAAAAGGTTATCTGCTGACATTTAACTTCAACAAGCGGAAATCTACCGGAACGCAGACAAGACAATGCGGCGACAAGACGATTGTCGAAGTCATGGTCTGATTCGCGTGGTACATAATTGAAGCCTTATACTGTCTCTTTGTTTGATGCTTGTTGTCAAAATTGTTAATGCGAATTCATTTGACATTGGGGGGGGGTAAATTGTGGGAGTTGTAAAATACTCTATTACTTGAGATTGGACTTGTGCTCCTGCATCAAACTTTAAGGTACGGTTGCAATTGCAATTCGGCTCACGGATCACGGCTTATCCTGATGATTTTTCCATCCAGTGACGCGGTTATATGCAGCCAGGGTCTCTGGGGGCAAGGTATCCCCAGCACATATCTGAAAGTTACATTCCACGGGATACGCATACGCCTAGAACCGTCCAAATCCACATACGCTCTGTACATTGTCTGGTGGTCATAGTGCCAATCTTCCATTTTGAATTTTCCATCCACCAGAAAACCGTCTTTTTCCAGGACGGCAATGGCTTCGTCAATATCCATGCCAAGATGAATCCTTTCCATAACCTGAGCAGCCATGGCATCATGAGCGGCATCGGCCCGTGCATCAATAATCGTAAAACATGAAGACAGCAAAATCGGTGCAGATGACAATATGCAAAGTAAAATAAAATGTGATGGAAGGGAAAAAAACTTCATCTGTAGCAACTTCCTTCGCCTTGGCTAGGCGACCTTACTCCGATGTATGCACATATGTGAAAATGTTTCTGTTTTCTTCATTTCTGAAAAGAGTTTATTCTAAAACAATACGGAAACCTGTTCTATTGTTTTTTCCTTCATCTTCTACGGCAGAACGACATGCAGAACGACAGCGCAATGCATTGTCACCATCCCAGGAACCACCACGTGTAACCCTTAAATGAAATATTTTTTTCTTAAAATGCATCACGCCGTTGTCAGGACCATGGGGATCTACTTGTAAATCAGTTTGATATTGGCCGTTCCAATCACGACATATTTCGGCAACATTTCCATGCATATCATACAAATCCCATCTATTGGGAGCAAGTGAACCAACCGCAATATGCTGCTTGTATATATCAGAAGGCTTCCTCTCTGAATATGCGTATCTGCCGATTTGCGACAAATACACGCAGTCGTATACAGAACTTATATCATGTCCAGAGTTCAAGGCCGTCAAGGTTCCGGCACGACAGGCATATTCCCATTGAGCTTCCGTGGGGAGATCAAAATTCAGTCCTGTTTTCGCACGAAGTCGTCCCAGGAATGAATTGGAAGTTACGGTATACTTTGTTTTCGGCCAGTCAATCCCGTCTTCCCTTCCACCTCTGAGGTCTTTATAGGATACACTTTCTACGGGGCGATCTTCGCCAACATAATAGGATGGATTGTTTCCGGCAACAAGTTCCCATTGAGCCTGTGTTATTTCAAATATGCTGATATAAAATGGCTTGGATATAGAAACCTGGTGCTGTATCTCTTCTGGCAAATGCCCGAGTTCCGATTCAGGACTTCCCATGGAATAATGTCCTGGTTCAATGCGTCGCATCCATAATTTGCCATGACGCGCATCAGGAAAATCCGATGCAGTAGGAGGACGGTCGACTTCCTGGACAGTAATACAGTCAGAATCTCCTTTGTCAGCATGCAAGTCAATGACTAGAAATTTTCCTGTAAAGTCACTGGATGACAAGCATTTCCCTTTAAATACGTCTCTTGTGGATGGATGATTCTGTTTTAATGGCGGTACCTTTTCTTTGTCTTTTACATGATTAATCCTATTCAGCTCGGATGTCTTGATCAGCGCCACACGAAAACCGATGGATGCAAGTTGTTTTTTTGTTTGGGTAATCGCATACGGCCAGATAACAGGAAGGCTTATCAAGGCCACAGGGCTTAAGAAACAGAGTGCGGCTGCTGACTTGACACCTTGTGGCTTGAAGAATTCCATGGTGGGATTCCAGTTGAAAGGCAAAACCATGCGAGAAGAAGAACGACAGTGACAGGGGATAGAATCCCATGAACCTCCACGCAAGACACGAAAGTTGCCCACGTTCATGCAAGGGTTCCTGACAGAATGCTCACCATATTCAGGGAGAATTTTCTGTGAATTATGCGAAGTGCCATAAAAGTTCTCAACATCCACAGCATCCAGGCACCATTCCGACACATTTCCATGCATATCATGCAATCCCCATCTATTTGGAGGATAGCTTCCAACCTCCTTCGTCCTGTGCAACGCCGTTTTTTGATGCAAATTTCCATACAACGCATCATCGTTTACATTTGCTTCCGATGTGTCAATTTCGTTGTCCGAGCCATTGTTGTAGGCCGTCTCCGTGCCGGCACGACAGGCATATTCCCACTGCGCCTCCGTTGGAAGACTGAATGAATAGCCTTCTGGCAGTATGCCTCTTTTTGTACAGATGGCATTTAGTCGTCTGCAGAATTCCATTGCATCCTTCCAGCTGACTACATAATCCACGGGCAAGCGCTCACCTTTGAAATAGGAGGGATTGTTGCCCATGATATATTCATATTGAAATTGCGTGACTTCATACTTGCCCAGCCAAAAATCAGAGTCCAGTATGACTGGATGCGGCTGCTCGTTTGAAGTTGTTTGATGCTCCGTTTCACGTTTGCTTCCCATTATGAAACGACCACCTTTGAGATGAATTAATTCCATGGAGTGTTCATTGTTTTGGCCAAACGTCACTATGTAATTATCATTGGTTTTATGAGTGTCCAATGAAATGTTTTTATCGCTATATGATTTACAAGATACCAAGAAAACACATAATAAACTAAGAATACATAACTTGTAATTGCAAAAACTACAAGAAAAAAGTCTTGTTCTAAAAAAAAGAATATTTACCACATGATGGTAATACAATTGTATTTTTTGTTCGTATTGCATAGTGCTATTTCTAAAAAACTCTATTTCCATGTGTGAGTATTATCAAGCATAAATTATCACAACACTCGTCTAATGACTACCTCCTTCATGTCCTTTATCCTTAATAGTTATCAATAGATGTGGTATATGTTAATTATTTTTGTTAAATTAACACTATTCCTCTCCTTTTCAAGTCAATTTTCTGAGAAATAGTGATTTTTTTCAAAATTCGCATACACTTCTCATGTTGGGTTTATATCTTCTATTGTAATTTTAGTAGTATTTTATATCTATTTATTAATATAAATACATAAATATTATTGACTAGTGCCGACTTATGCAAATATGATGATATTTTCAGATTGAAAATACTAAATACGTCGAGCAGGCCTTGTAAAGCAAGGAGATCGAATCGTTTTCACGATGAAACGCGTAAAGAAAAATCTGGGCGGAGAGGACGCGAAAATCCGCCGTCCAATTCCGACAACAGATGATTAAGTCGATTGGTAATATACTCAGCCTCGCAATCTATTATATGAAAAGAAACTAAATGCCTGTTGTAGGATAAACATCCAAAGCATTCCTTCCTATGAGATCCCAAGCGAGAAATAACAAAATATAACGTATGTCAAATAATAATGGAAGTTTAACTGATATATAATATCTTCTAAAACAATAATCAACCAATTTAGTTGATATTTCTGCTAGTGTTTCATTCTTATCATTGACAAAAGAATTATTTATCATTTTGACTTTTTCTTTTTTATCATGTTTACAAAAACAAATCTTTGAAAAAAAGTCTATATAAGAATAAAGTTTCTCATTTTTTTGATTATTTAAAAGATAAAATTTTCCACTCCAATAATGAAAAGTTATTAAGTATGTCTCTTCAATATTGTTATTAGAAATAAAAGTAACTTTAAAATTATATTGACTACCTAGGAATTTTGTTCCTAAATATTCTACCAAAATTTTTTGTTTTTGTGTATAAGCACTTGCACACAAATGATTCTTTTTTATTTTATGATTAATATATATAGATATAGTATATGGTATTTCAGATACTAACATTTTTTATTCCTTTATATTATTATCATGTATACAATATTATTATAATTACACATAGGTGTAATGAAAAGTAAGAAATTACCAACATTTTGGTTCAGGTTTCCAAAACCACCATCGATAACAACGCCATAAAAAGCATGCTTCTGCATAAAAACCACCTTCAATACATGTTCTTGATTTGCCAATAATACAATTTTGATGTGACCAAAGCACTTCTCCTCCTACACAAGCATTAGCAGTCGTCTTATCACCTCCAACACATCCTTGTGTCTTCGCCAATGTCTTTTCATCTGCTCGGTCTCCTTGTCCAGTTGGATTGTTTGAATTTCCAGTTTTTTTAATATTCTGTCTTCATTTTCGTAATCTCGCAAGCGCGGCAGCCGCCGGCCTGTTCCACCTCGTGTCGTTCGATTCCGCGAGACGCTCCAGCAGCGGGATGTAGCATCCCTGAGCATCCCCACAGCCGCGATGGCGGATATATGATAAATACCTAATATAAATTATCGAGCTCAAAGAGGAGTTTTCTTTGTTTTCCTCCCATTGGGCTGATATAAAGTTTCATATCGCTAATTACTGTTTTTAAACGTGAACTTTCTTTTATGTGTATCTCCTAAAAAGTTTTTATACCTATACAACTCATAAAAAATAATATCTTCAATAACGTTAATTATTCATGATGATTGTAAATAAACATTTCTACATTTAATGGAATTTTATTTAGTATCCTATTATTTTGTTGTACAACAAAACCGTACTCATTATGAAGCAAATAAATTTTATATTTTATTGTTTTTTGATAAAAATATAATTGATTAGTTTTCTTTGATTCATTAACAATAGCATCCCATTGCAAGATTGACTTACCAAAAGGAGACGTTTTCAATGTTTTTTCAAAGTCTTCACATATTTTATTTATTGCATTATTATCTGAAAATTCATTTTTCAAAGCTGAAAAATAAACTAAAAGATGACTTTGAAAACAAATATTTAAAAATTTAATGAAAGGAAACGAAGCTGTTGCCCAAATATGTGTATTTGACTGTTCAAGCTCTTGTATTTTTTCATTGTTTTCAAAAAACTCAATCTCTATAGTGTCTTTTTTTTGTTCAATTCCTTCTATGTATTTTTTCCAATCTTTTAAAATTGTGCTATCATTTTTAACCATAACCTGTGAAGAGTTATTATCCTCTATCGTAGAAATTGAAGGCGAAATCAAAGAATCATCAAATATAGTAAGTATTTTGATTTTGTTATTCTTCTGTATTCCCATTCCCCTAATATATCTAATAAACAAACAATCTTTATCTAAAGATTTATAACCGTCGAAGAAAACCAATGGCGTATCATTATATTCATTTTGAAGTTTTTCAAAGAGTCCATTTCCTAGACTCCAAATAAAATACAATCCTTTTTGACACATTTCTTCATAAATTTTAATTATCTCAAGCTTTTCATCATCTGTTTTTCCTTTAATACTTTCTTGTAATTCAGTAACCATTCTTTTAATACAAAGTTTGCAAGAAAAATCAATAGCTTCTATTGATGCAGGGAAATAGTGTGATGCTTCAGATAATTCTTCTTTATGAGGTAAAAGAGAATCAATTTGGTTGGAATAACATGAGACTATTGTCATCATGGAAATCATAAAACAATAAAATTTTTTCATTTTGTGTAATCTCCCGTTTTTAACTATTGACAACATCTACACCATGGTACTAAACCTAATTTTTTTAATCAGTTACATAGCCCTATTCTCTGTATAAACATTCTTTGAATTTATTTGAACATGAATTATTATCCTGTACTTTAGTATTTTCAAGCATAAATTATCACCATACTCATCTAAGAACTACCTCCTTCATGTCCTTTATCCTTATAGTGTCCACTTTAGCAAATATGATAATAAATTCAGTTTGAAAATACTCAATAGATGCCACAGGCTTTTTCATGTCATTTTCAAATGTAAATCAACCTTTCTTACGTTTGCGAAGCAGTGCAAATCCTCCGCCAACCAAGACAATCAAGATCACAATCGCCAAAACTATGACTTTTGAATCACACAAAAGCAACAGCCAGTTCTTGTCAGGCTTTGCAACTGTTTTAGGCGCTTTTATCGGACGATCGGGTATCCCTTGCATTTTCGGCGGCCTCGGTTCAGCGTCTTTCGGTGGCTTCAGAAGCCCTTCAAGATCACTTCGCCCTGCGTCTTTGGCATAGTCATACGCCATCTTTCCCGATCTATCACCTGCCAGAATATCCGCACCAACTTTGAGAAAATGCTCAATGCAAGCGTTGGAATAATTACGCTGCACGGCATAGTGCAATGCCGTCATGCCGCTTCGGTTGGCGAGATTGACATCTTTGGCATGGTCCAACAGAAGATTGATTACATTTTCCCTGCTGCCGTTCTGACAGGCGATGATTAATGCCGTGTCGCCGTCATAGTCTGGTAATTCGACCGTGGCACCTGCCTTCAGCAACAATTCCACGCTTTCCGTCGTGCTATTGGCGGAAGCCATTTGAAGCGGCGTGTGGTGGCCATTGTCAACGGCATTCACGTCACAGCCCAGTTCAATCAGGCATTTCAGCATGGTCGGATTGTATTGATAGGCGGCAATATGTATTGGCTGACGTCCTTCTTGCGGTTCAGGACGATTTAATGGGTCGCCCGCGTCTTTGAGTAATTTGATGGTTTCCGGCAAAGAGCCGATACTTGCAAGATAAATCGCCGTCGCCCCTGGATACGCTTCTCCTTCCGAATAATTATAGCCCAGTTTCAGCATTTCAGCTGCAATATCAGGGCAATCCTTCGTCAATGTCAACTGGAAGGCGCTCTTCCATACATAATGATTCCTGCTCTCGTCAAAAAACAAAAAGAATCCGCTTTGTGTCCCCCCTGGAAGTAGCAACCGCCCATACCAATCGACTAGATAGGCACGTTTTTCCTTCTCCAATTCATGTATTTTCAGGAAATTCTTCAAACGAGCGGCGGCTTCTGCTGGACGCCCGTCATTCACCGCCAAATGTTCGAGTTCTTGCAGAAATTCGCCATGTTCACCAGTGAAGATAGTATAATGATATGTGAATGGAGAACGATTCCACCATGCCGTTTTCGGATACCAATTTCCAAGCGTCGAGTGCGGATTCCATGCCGGCACCCCTCCCTTATTCACAATTGCATCGACGCCACCGGCCACTTCAATGATTTTTTTCGCCTCGTCATATCGTCCAGCGGCTATCAGGAACATCGCATAGTCCAGTCGCAAATCACGCGGGTATTTACGGGAAATACGCTCCTTGAACAGCTCGTCCGCCAATGGTTGCAACCATTCCAAACGGTAGCAACGATTCCATTGGCAAATATCGTCATCCCACGATACCATTCCCAACAGGCAGAAGCCGATGGAAGGAATGCACGTATCATAGCGTCTCGTCTCCATGCAGGCCTTCGCCAGCGCCTCCATCTCCGCATGGGAACCGCACCAACGCGGCAGAAGAGTCCAAATCACTGTATCATAAAGATTCGGACAATCGGGACGATACTTGCATATCTGAGCGAAATACTTTAGTATCAACTCATTCTCTCCCAAATTGGCATGGAAGAGCACTTGGTAGCCAACAGTCCAGTCTGGATGGATGGCGATGGCGGCTTCTGCTTCCTTTGTCGCTATTTTCATGCATTCGCCGTAAGTTTCCCATCCACTATTCGTTACGGTATCACTAGTTCCGGCGCCACGCGCAGTCCATCCCTTGTTTAGCGCTTCATAGGCAGTGAGAATATGCCGTAGCCACAGGTCGTATGAGCCTCCTTCAGCCTCAAGGCTCTTCTTCAAAAGCAACCAGGGACCATTTTCATCACTGGAATCAGGAATGTATTCCGAAATATACTGGAACAGGGATGGAAGCGTTTTGTTTTTAGAGACATATTCAGTCAAAGCCCTAATGTATCTTCGCCATCCGGTTTCGTCAGACGACTTCAAGCCAATGCCCACCATCAGCCGTGTCACACTGCCAGAATCTGTCCTGTCATACACCTTTTTTAGTTGCAGAGACCACTGTTTCACATCCTCTTTCGCCTTAATAGTCTGTGTCTTTGCCTGCACAAGCAGACGGCAGAAATCACGAAGAACATCTTCTTCGCCATCCTTTGCCTTACCAAGGGGGGGCGTAGTCATTGATTCCGGCATCGATTCCCAATCAGCCACATAATCGGCAAACAACGGGTCTGATTGCGGATTCTCCTTTTTCAACACCTCCTTAAGTTCGCGATTGTAATTCTTGTTGAATTCCCCCCGAGGCACCGCCTGGCTCATATCTTTGAACAAATAACTGAAATCAGCAGTTGTCTCAGGCTGCAGAAAAATAACACTTTCCATCTCCCGCATGACTAACGCACGTTCATCTTCAGACCACGATTTTGTCAGTTCTCTCAAACGCGAACGATACGCAAGCCCTGCCTGCTGCATGGCATCATACAATGGCTTCACGGCTTCCGCCGAAGTAGCCATGACACGTAGTTGCCGACTAAGGGCGCTCACTTGCCCGCTTTTGACATACACTTCCTTTTCACTGACTTTCGAATCCTTTTCACGGCGTTCCAAAAGTTCTTCATATTCTTTCTCAGATTGCGCCAAACGCTCTTGAAGCTTCTTGTATTCATCAGTTTCCGTCACTTTCAACTGAGCGGCTTCAAAAGCTTCCTCCGCTTTCTCATACGCCTTTCCAAGTTTCTCCAAATCAGGATGCTCCCGTTCTAGATCCATCATCAACTTTCCGCGACGGCGCATATCCTTCTCAGCCTTGTCCACAGCCTGTTTGATTTGCATTTGGCGGAAGACATCTTCCCAACTCTGAACTTTTCGTGTCTGTGTATATCCGACATGGCACGGCAGACATGAGATAATAATGACAGCGGTGACAAGCCATTTCAGCATCCAGTTCATCCTTACCCTTTTCATTACCTTCTCCTTGATCTTAAATTACAAATGCCTCTATACTACAACTCGGTCATCTGGACATACATTAATTCTCGCAATGACAATGTCTAACATCATCTTATGACAATTCGTATGACTATTATAATATCCCCCCCCGAAAAAAACAAGTTATGAAAATGCGATTTTTTCAAAAAAACACTTTAAACAATCGTTTTCTTTCAAGACAAAGGCTGGAAAATGCTGCTCTATTTCGCTTTTTATGTTAGGGATGCAATGCCATTTCACTTGAAAAACTACCATTTTAGATTATAGTTAACTTTCAAGTAATTTACTTTAAAGTTAATTAAATGGAGAAAATCATGTTCATCGGCAGAGAATCAGAGCTAGACGAGCTGAATGCCCTGTACACAGAGGATGCATTCCAACTGGTCGTCATGTACGGGCGGCGACGTGTCGGGAAAACGACATTGCTGAATGAATTCTGCAGAGACAAGGAGGCGATTTTCTTTCCGGCTGAGCAAAGCAATGATAAACTGAACCTTGAGAAATTCTCCAATCTAATATTTCAACACTACCATGAAGACACATTAGAGCCATTTGCCTCTTGGGAGAAAGCGTTAATGTATATCCATCAACGCCAAAATGGTCAACGGCTGGTTTTGATCTTTGACGAATTCCCCTATCTTGCCAAACAGGACATGGCGATTCTTTCCATGTTTCAGCATGTCATCGACCATGTTTTGCGTGACGGACGGCTTTTCATCGTGCTATGCGGCAGTTACATGAGCTTCATGGAAAAGAAAGTGTTAGGTTCGAAAAGTCCAATATTTGGTCGTAGGACAGCACAGTTCCATTTGAAATCGTTCGATTACCGAACAAGTCTGCGTTTTATGAATGGCTTTTCTGCTGAGGACAAGCTGAAACTATATGGTGCATACGGTGGCACGGCAATGTATCTTGCCCAGATTTCAAGTCATAAGAGCTTTGAGACGAACATCAAAGACAGCTATCTTCGGACAACGGCCTATCTTTATGAAGAACCATTACTACTGTTAAGGCAGGAAGTTCAGGAGCCTGGCATTTACAATGCCATCATTGCTGCCATTGCCTGCGGAGCCTCCAAGGCAAATGAAATCGCGACAAAAATCAGCGAACCTTCCCCAAAATGCCTCAAATATATCAATACCCTTTGCGAATTGGGAATTATCTACAAGGAGACACCATTCGGTGAAAAGGAATCGTCCCGCAAAACCATCTACCGGATTGCCGATTTCATGTTCCGCTTCTGGTATCGCTATGTGTTCAGTAACAGGATTCTCGTTGAAACAGGCGCTCGTGACATCATTTGGACAAGGACAATTGCCAATACATATTCAGACTATATGGGAACAGTCTTTGAACGGATATGCCGTGAATATTTGCTTTGGAAAAACAGTCGTGGAGAACTGCCTATTCTATTTACGGAAATCGGTCGATGGTGGGGAACCAATCCAACCGATCGTTCCCAAGTGGAAATAGACATCATCGCCAAAGATGGAGACGATTATCTGTTCTGTGAATGCAAATGGCAAAAAGAAAAGGCAGGAATACAAATATTGCGTGAATTACAGAAGAAAGCAGATATCTTCTCCCATAGAAAAGGCAATTCATGGTATGTGCTGTTCTCCAAGAGCGGTTTTACGGAAGCCGTTCTTGAAGAAGCCAAGAAAAACAACCATGTTATTCTGCTGGATCTGCATGAACTTGTTGGACAGGCATGATGTCTTGCCTTTTCCATGACCATGTAACCAACGGAATTATTCCATTGATTATTCGAAAATACGAACGATATTGTCACGTTTTGATTGGTAGGTATTGTCTTTTAGATACAGCAGCAGTTTCTGAAACGCAACGAGTTCCAGATTGCCACTGATTGCTTTTACCAATCTCCGTATATCTGGATCCGCATTGGATGTTTTCTTTTTCATACGATTCTTGAAGGCCCAAAATTCTGCCGGGAGATTGAACTTTTCTGGACTAATGCTTAGTTCTTCCGCGCAATCCCAAATGAAACCATCCCATTGCCGGTCCTACCGTAATCATATAATGATGCAACTCATGATGTTTCCAAACACATAGATGTTTTGATGAAGTGATTGCCTCACATTCATTCAAATAAGCCACTCCCCTTTTGTCGTCATCAATGATGCCGATGGCAAACCTGTCACGGAATTTTAACCGTATTGTTTTCGCAACATCATTACACGTACTCTGGTGATTGACAGCACCATGCATCAGATACGAAACCACATTCGTATCGACATTGCACTCCGTCATGATGTTGGGATATTTGATGCTCATCGATAGGCCTCAAAGTTGAAAAACAGATCTATGCCATTTCCATAGATTTCCCTAACATCATCATCGGAAAGTTGTTTGATTATATATTTGCCAGACTTGGCATCTGGATGGGTGATGAAAAGCCGTAATCCTTCCGTATATTCCTTTATGAACTGGTTCAGTACGTATGGACTATGTGTCGCCACAAACAGCATGTCTTTTCGGTCGTTTTCAGACATTTTCTCCAAAAGCCAGTTGACCAGTTGACATTGCGTCGGGGGGAACAGGTTATTCTCAGGCTCCTCTAAAAATATCTCATTATGATGCGTTGCAAGATGATTATCGACTAATTCATCAAAGCGAGCACACTCATCTATGTTGCGGAAATAAAAGTTCTGTCCTTCCCAAGTCGTACTTTTTAAAAGTTCAGAATCTTTTGATTTATCCTTTTTAGCATGCAAATATGAAGCTATCAATTTCACTAACCGTTTTCGTTCTTCCTTTTGCTCGTAACTTTGTCTTAAATCATCTTGATCGCGCGATTTTGGATCAAACAGATAATTCAAATGAACAAACAGCGGCAATAACGACTGCATTCCGCTTGAACCTTCCGTCAATCGTATGGAATTGCCAGAAGGCATGATGATTGCATCCGTATTGGATTTCGAATCATAACGGTATGACAGTCCCAATTCCAATATATTATTTACTTGGTTGATTTGTTTTCGAGCGACATCCCAATCTGTCATGAAGTCCAGCAGATTGTCACTTTCCAGCGGCAACTTGCTCCACATTGGAATAGTGGCCAACAAGTTTCTCTCCGATGGTACATACGATATTTTTGGACGCTTATAATCCCAGTGAGCTCTTTTCCATTTAAATGAAAACTTCCGCTTAGCATGATCATATGCGAATTTCACGCACTGCGATTCATACTCAATGAAGGTATCTGGACAAATATAATCCTTCATCTTATGATAATCGCAAAGATTATCAAGGAAATCGCTTCCTTTGCTAAATGCATCTGCTGACTGGGCTAACTCTATACGTTTTTCGACCCACGAACAATAGCATGCCGTTTTCAACGCGCAGCTTTTGCCTGAGCTCTGCAGGCCAACAATCAAATTCACCCGATCCAAATCAAGATTCGCTTCGGCCAGCGGTCCAAAATTTCTTATTTTCAGCTTTTTCATGCCAGAAATAATTCCAATTTCTCAACACAATTCAATTACAAGCCATTCCAAGCAAGACGGCATTATTCCAGACAAATAGTCTTGATGTTTTCTAAAATCTTGTCCTTTTCAGGAAACAACATATTACTTATATATACTATCTATGTTTTTATGAAGATTACAAGCTGGATAGGTTGAATAAATAATCAGCGGGAGGATAGCGCATCTGCACCATCCTCCCATTCGACGGCGAGGACGCTGTCGTTACAGTCTCACCGCTCCTCCCATTCAACGGCGAGGACGCCGTCGTTACAGCCTCACCGCTTCGCCGGCGCGGAGCGTCTGATGGACGTCGTGGGCGACGCCGTTGACGCGCAGCGTCTCCAACTTGACGGTGCCTTCGATGACCGTGAACTTCAGCATGCCGTCCAACACGGCCAGTGTGCCGAAGGCGTTGCCGTTGGACCAGAACCACGTGCCGTCGCCGACCGTGAACGCCATCTCGCCGGTCGTGCCGTCGTAGTGGTAACCAGTCAACGCGAGCACGGAAGCCCAGGCGGCCATCGCGCGGGCGTAGTGATGACCGCATTCGGCCTCGTTGAATGGACTGCGGTGCAGTCCGTCATACCGTGCACGGATGTCGCGAATGACCTGCAGGCCTTCGTCCTTCAGTCCCGCGTAGAGCATGCCGATGGCCGCCGTATATTCGAAGCCCGTCATGACTTCCGAGAAGTACGGGAACGGAACGACGGGACGGTCGCCATGCGGATAAGAGGCCATCAAGAGTGCCGTATCGTCGCCGCCCACGAAGGAACGCATGTTGTTGAAATGGTCATGGAAGCCCTGACGGCGATTGTACTTCCAAATGGTTTGGAGCGTCTTCTTAACATGCTCATGATCAAGAAGTTCCGGCAGGCCAAGAATGAAGGAGAAATATGGGCCGACCAATTGGTCAACGAGACACGCCTTGCCGAGCTGCGCGTCCGGATGCTCCAGATCGTTCGTTCCCATGCCGCTCTTAAGTCCTTTGTGAATCGCATCTAGCGAATGTGGCGGAATGATGATCTGTTCATAGAAGTCACCATTGAACAACTTCTTGTCCATGACGTCCGCAGCGGCCTTGGCGAGTTTTCCGCATTTCTCAGCGAACTCGTTGTCGCCCATATACTTCGCCATGCGTTCCGCACATTGCAACGCGCCAATATACCACCCCTGCATCTGGCCGTTGGGACCATAGTATTCGACATCCATCGTGTTATGCTGGCAGCCCTCCATGGAGCCATCCGCGTCGCCGTCCCAACCGCCTTGCACCCAGCAGAAGGACATGGCCTTGCGAACGTTGGGCCACAAGCGTTTAAGGAATTCGTCATCGCCGCTGAGCTTCCAGTCACGATAGATTTTCATGATGCAGCCAAGCTGACCGTCCGCTGCCGCGAGGAAGGACTGCTGTGCACGTTCCAGCGGGAGGTTGACGCGGAAGCTCATGAAACCGTCGTCACGAGTCGCATGCATGAATTCCGTTTCACGCATGTTTCGCGCCAACGCGCCAAACAAAAATGCCGTTGTCTGTTCATAATTCCACACATGCGTGCACGAGCCATGGCAGGAGCCCCACGAATTGCCGCAGCCTTCCCAGCCAAAGAAATTGCCATCCGCCGTGCGGAAGGCCGTCTGTGTGCGCAACGTCGAAATATTGAACAAAGCCGCTTCTTTGACTTCCGGCGGCAACGGCGATGCACAGAACGCATTGACGAACGCCAACGTACGCGCCTCCAATTCCGGCAGGCGGCGGGCCATTTCGGCCGCTGCCGCCCACGCCGTCGGGAAGCGTGTGCAATAGTAGTTGCCGATGATGTCTGGATCGTTGTCGGGCTTGATATCCTTCCGCGCATCAGCAGGCAGCGGCGTCCATGTGCGGCGGTTCGGAAAACGCCATGCCAACATGAATGTAAACGTCTCTTCGCCATTGGCGGGAATCACTTTACGCAGGCAGAGGGAGCATTTCTGCCATTTATTGACGCTCGAACGATTCTCCAAACGGCCGTCGTCGCTGAAATCATCCCAGAAGTCCAGCAACGGGACATTCCAACCACGATTCAGCCATGCTTCGCGATATGTCAGATCGCCCTCATCTGCCGTCGCGAGAACGACAACGCCATCGCTGTTCGCGCCCGCGTTGTCGCCTTCGGACGACATCGTGATGCCGCGCAGACCATCTGTCGCGCCATACACGTTTTTCCACACTTGTCCAGCCTTGTCCTGTCCTGTGCAGTTGTTGGCTGTGCCGCAGACGGAAACGGGCATAGGCGCATCTGTCTTATTGCGAATCACATAGCGCAAAACGGCGACTGGGAAGCCAGACGCATCCGCATCCGCCGGAATGAGCGGATTGAAAGCCTGCAAGGTGGCGGAAAGCGGTGCGCCATCGTCTTCCAGATTGACCTGCCCGAACGGATAGGCGGCGTCAAACGTCACATGGCGGAAACGCGGCATGCCGTGATTCCATGCGGTCGCCCCCGACGGCCCTTCGTATTGGAAATCGGAGAACGGTCCTTCCAACAATTTCGCAAATGTCTTTCCGCCTTCAGGTTGCGCCTGTACGCAGAAATTCAGCGCCACGCCGATGGCGCCTTTCGCGGGCGTGTTCATGATTTCGCAGTCGCGGAAATCGCCGCGTCCGCCCAACGACAGCGTGCCTGTTCCAATGCCGCCCAATGGCAAGGCAATTTTCGAGACATGATTCTGATCATAATGCTTCAATACAGGCCAAGTCTTCATAGCGCTCCTTTTATTTATGGTTGAATCATTTGCGTAAACGGCAATTGCCAATATAACCAAACCTTTTAAGAGGGCAAATTTCATATGATGTTTCCAAGTCTTGTTACGCCACGGCATGGCGTTTTTTCATGATCTTCCAATCTATTGAACCATTTTACATACCTAATATATACACCGCTTCATGCAAGGCAAATCTGAATCCGCTCTTGTTTGACAAACTCCTCTTGGAAAAATAAAAACAAATTTTTCATGCGAACGGCTTTTATTTTTCCGTTTGAAGGAATATCTTTATGCTATTCTGATCCAACCTAATACTTTCGCCAGGAATCAATATGACTTTCCATCACCGAATAGCCATCTTCATGACTTTCTGCATTTTGGAACCCTTTATTTTACATGCATTGAACATGTCACCATTGTTCTCACTGGATTTCAGCAAGGTGGAGGAATGGAAACCGTTGGAAACCACTTTCTTGAAAAAGGAAGGAGAAACGACCTTTCTACGTCTGCAAGCTGTTGAACCAGAGAAACATGTTATGATCTACCGTCGTTTATATCTGCCACAAACCAATCGTCCTGTGGCTCTGCATTTAACGGCACGCATTCGCGCCGTCGCCATCGAACATGGTGCCCAAAATTGGAACAACGGCCATCTGATTCTCAAATTCAAAGACAACAACGACAAGGAGATACCGCCTGTCGCCATCGATTTGCAATTCCATGGCACAACCGACTGGCAGACCATCGACAAAGTCTTCAAAGTTCCTGCAAACGCGTCCTATCTGGAAATCATGCCGTATCTGCTTCAGGCCAAATCAGGCTGTCTGGACATCGCGCAACTCGACATCTACGCCGCTACAAAGGACGACCTGCCCAAGCCGCCGCCCATCGTGGCATCCGCTAAAATGCCGCCATTAGAGCAGACGCCCTCTCCGCTTCGCGTCCACGGTAACCGACTCGTTGACGAAAATGGGAAGGAAGTCTGGCTGCAAGGTGTCTGCATCGACTCTTTGCAATGGAGCGCAGGCGGCGAACAAATTCTCAAAAGTCTGCAAGTTGCGATTGACCAATGGCATGCAAACGTCATTCGTCTGCCCGTCACAGATGAATTCTGGGCTGGACGCAACAAATGGCAAAAAGACAAAGGATTGAAATACAGGGAGTTGGTCGATTCCGTCATCCGCGAAGCAAATCGAAAAAACGCCTATGTTATTGTGGATTTGCATCGTTTCAAAAGTCCGCAAGACGAACATCTGGAATTCTGGCAAGATGTGGCGACACGTTACGGCAACCAGCCAGGCGTCATTTTTGAGCTGTTCAACGAACCGCACAGCATCGGTTGGGCGGAATGGAAGTCTGCCATGCAGAAGCTGTTAGACACGGTACGGCAGACTGGAGCGAACAATGTCGCCATTGTCGGCGGTCTGGATTGGGGCTACGATTTGACTGGCGTTGCCAGCGACGAATATGTCTTGTCGGACACGCCGACGGGACGCGGCATCGTCTATTCCTCCCATATCTATCCATGGAAATTTCAATGGGATAAGTTCGTTCTCAAAGCGGCTGAAAAACATCCGTTGTTCATCGGTGAAGTCGGCAATCCGCGCCGTTGGGAGGACTTCTCCTTCATCGAAGAATCAGCCAGAAAAGTAAAGGTCGGCGTGGAATCCACTTGGCCGCAGGATGTCATCGGTGTCATTCAGGCGAACCGTCTGAATTGGACGGCGTTCAGTTTCCATCCGAAATGCGCGCCGCAACTCCTTGAAGACTGGAATTATACGCCAACACCTTTCTGGGGCGTCCACGTCAAGGAAGCTCTGAACGGAACGATTTTCGAAGCGAAAACGCATTGACGACATCATGAAATTGAGTTGTCAAGCGCATTAAGAGTCAAAACAAAGCTATTCAGCCTTACGTCCCTTTCAATTGCCTCGAATTCGAGGCAATTGAAATTGGCATTGTGGGAATTTATCCATAATGCCCCCCAAAAATTGTGTTTCGTATATGGATTCAATTCTGAATCACACGGAATTTAAAAAAGGGAGTATTTTCAGAAAATCATCCTCTTCATTTGCCATCCTTCAATTAGATACTATATTATCTAGCGTACTGACTCCAAGGCTACGCGCCGAGGAGGAAGGCATGCGAAATCCAAACTGCACAACGAAACCGTATGGGCAGGCTCCCACAGAGACCTAAACAACGCGGCGACATGATGCAACACACTATTTCAGCACGTCCTGCCTCCTTGCGCGGGACGTGCTTTTTTTGTAACTCCAGAAACGACGGCGGGGACGCCGCCGCCACACCCTAAAAACGAATCATGGAAACCAGAGTCGCTTTAATCGGCATCATTGTAGATGAGCCCGATTCCGTCGCGCCGCTCAATGAGTTGCTGCATGAATACAGGCAATACATCATCGGCCGCATGGGCATCCCCTACAAGCCGCGGAACATCTCCGTCATCAGTGTGACGCTAGACGCCCCGCAAGACGTCATCAGTTCCCTCTCCGGCAAGCTCGGCATGCTGAAAGGCGTCACATCAAAAGCTTTAATGGCAAAACTGTCATGACCGAAACAGCACGACAACTGATAGACGCTCTGAAGGCCGGCAACCGCTTGCAGGAAAACGATTTCCTGCAAATTCTGAGGCTTGCTGATGTGGAGAATGTGGAATACGCAAAATCTCTTGCCAATGACTTGCGCATCAAGCATTTCGGCAATGCGATCTTCTTGCGCGGTCTCGTCGAATTCACCAACCATTGCAAAAACGACTGCCTGTACTGCGGCATCCGTCACAGCAACGTGGATGTCGTCCGCTATCGCTTGTCCAAAGAGCAGATTCTCGACTGTCTGGAGCAAGGCTATGCGGCAGGCTTGCGCACACTCGTCCTGCAAGGCGGCGAAGACGCATGGTTCAATGACGAGCGGATGTGCGACATCGTCTCCGCCGTCAAGTCAAAGCATTCTGACATCGCCGTAACTCTTTCCCTTGGAGAACGTTCCTACGAAAGCTACCGCCGTCTGAAAGAGGCTGGAGCGGATCGCTATCTGCTCCGTCATGAAACGGCCACGGAATGGCATTACGCGAAGCTCCATCCTTCTTTCCAGAAATTGTCCGTTAGAATGCAGTGCCTCGAATGGCTGAAAGAGCTTGGCTATCAAGTCGGTTGCGGCATGATGATCGGTTCGCCGTATCAGACAACGGAATGCCTGGCTACCGATCTCGCGTTCATACAGGACTTCCGCCCGCAGATGGTCGGCCTCGGGCCGTTCATCCCGCATCATGCGACGCCGTTTGCGAACGAACCAGCTGGCTCCGTCGAAACGACGCTGTTCATGTTGGCTCTCGTCCGCCTGACATTGCCGAAAGTCCTGCTTCCTTCGACGACCGCTCTCTCCACGCTACATCCAGAAGGCAGGCTACGCGGCATTCTCGCAGGCGCGAATGTCATCATGCCAAACCTTTCTCCAACCGATGTGAGAGACAATTATTCGCTTTACGACAACAAGGCGAACACTGGCTTGGAAGCCGTGGAAGGCGTCGCCAAGCTCGATAAAGAGCTATCGACCATCGGCTGCCACATCACCGTTGACCGCGGAGACGCACGTTATTGATTTTTCTAACATTAACATAACCAACCACAAACAAGAGAGAACAGCAACATGTTGTACGATCCAAAATCACACAAGGCAGAAGAGTTCATCAACCATGAGGAAGTGCTTGCGTCGCTGGATTATGCGGAAAAGAACAAGCATAACGTCGAACTGATCGACCAGATCATCGCGAAAGCGAAGCTGCGCAAAGGCCTCAGCCATCGCGAAGCGGCCGTCCTGCTCGACTGCGACATCGAAGAGAAGAACCAAGAAATCTACGCTCTGGCGGAGCAGATCAAGAAGGATTTCTACGGCAACCGTATCGTCTTCTTCGCGCCGTTGTATCTCTCCAATTACTGCGTGAACGGCTGTGTCTATTGTCCGTATCACCTTAAGAACAAACACATTCCGCGCAAAAAGTTATCACAGGATGAAATCCGCCGTGAAGTCATCGCCCTACAGGACATGGGGCACAAGCGGTTGGCCATCGAATGCGGCGAGCATCCCGTCGAAAATCCGATCGAATACATTCTGGAATCCATCAAGACAATCTACAGCATCAAACACAAGAACGGCGCCATCCGCCGCGTCAATGTGAACATCGCCGCCACGACTGTTGAAAACTACCGCAAGTTAAAAGACGCCGGCATCGGCACTTACATTCTCTTCCAAGAGACGTACCACAAGGAAAGCTACGAAATCCTGCATCCGAGCGGCCCGAAGCACGACTACTGCTACCACACGGAAGCGATGGACCGCGCCATGGAAGGTGGCATTGACGACGTCGGCCTCGGCGTGCTGTTCGGTCTGGAACGCTACCGCTACGAATTCTCCGCCCTGCTCATGCATGCGGAGCATCTGGAAGCGGCCTTCGGCGTCGGCCCGCACACGATTTCCGTCCCGCGTATCCGCGCCGCCGACGATATCGATCCCTCCACGTTCAAAAACGGCATCGATGATGACCAATTTGCGAAAATCGTAGCCTGCATCCGCGTCGCCGTCCCGTACACGGGCATGATCGTCTCCACACGTGAAAGCCAGAAGACGCGCGAACGCGTCCTCCATCTTGGCATCTCGCAGATCAGCGGTGCTTCCAAGACGAGCGTCGGCGGCTATGCCGACAACACGCCTGAAGCGGAAGAATCCGCACAGTTCGACGTCAACGACCGCCGCACATTGGACGAAGTCGCCCGCTGGCTCATGGAGATGGGATACATCCCGAGCTTCTGCACGGCCTGCTATCGCGAAGGCCGTACAGGCGACCGTTTCATGGCGCTCTGCAAGTCTCAGCAGATTCTCAACTGCTGCCATCCAAATGCCTTAATGACGTTGAAAGAATATCTTATGGACTATGCGACTCCCGAAACGCGCGCCATCGGCGAAAAGCTTATCGCGCAGGAAATTGAAAAAGTTCCGAGCGAAAAGATCCGCGAAATCGCCAAACGCCATCTGCAGGAAATCGAAAACGGCCAACGCGACTTCCGCTTCTAAAGAGAAAAAATATGAACAGCACCGCATCATCTGAAAGACTGCACATCGGCTTCTTCGGCAGAAGCAATGTCGGCAAATCAAGCCTCATGAACGCCGTGACAGGACAGGATATGGCCGTCGTTTCCGATACACGCGGAACGACGACCGATCCCGTCCTGAAGTCCATGGAACTGTTGCCGTTAGGTCCTGTCGTCATGTTCGACACGCCCGGTCTGGACGATGATACGGAACTGGGCGCCCTGCGCATGCGCAAGGCCCGCCAAATGCTGAACAAAACGGATCTGGCCGTCATGGTCATTGACGCGACGGCTGGCCTGACAGACGTTGACAACGATATTCTCAAGTTGATCAAAGCCAAAGAGATACCGTGCGTCGTCGCCATCAACAAAGCGGATTTGGCAACGCCATCCATCTCTGTAGAAGGCCTGCCGACAATCGCCGTCAGCGCCGTGACAGGGCAAGGCATCTATGATTTGAAGGAACTCATGGCCAAAACGGCTCCGAAAGACGACAATTCCAACCATGTCATCGGCGATCTGATCGCAGCAGGCGATGTCGTCGTTCTCGTGACGCCTATCGACGCCGCCGCCCCGAAAGGGCGGCTCATCCTCCCACAAGTCCAAACGTTGCGCGACATTCTCGACAGCAATGCCATCGGCGTTGTGACAAAGGAGACGGAACTGGCGTTGACGCTCACCAAACTTTCTGCTCCGCCGAAGCTGGTCGTAACGGACAGCCAAGTATTTGGAAAAGTCGCGCAAATCGTTCCGCAAGACGTTCCATTGACATCGTTTTCCATTCTTTTCTCCCGCTACAAAGGCTATCTGACGGGAGCCGTTCGCGGCGTGAAAGCGTTGGACAATCTGCATGATGGCGATATCGTCTTGATTTCCGAAGGCTGCACGCATCATCGCCAATGCGGCGACATCGGTACGGAAAAACTTCCGAAACTGATCCGCAAACATTGCGGAAAGGATGTTCAGTTCGAATTCACGAGCGGCACAGGCTTTCCTGATGATTTGTCACGCTACGCCGTCGTCGTCCATTGCGGCGGTTGCATGCTGACAGAGCGTGAAATGCACTATCGCGCCAAATGCGCAGACGATCAGAACATCCCCTTCACGAACTACGGCATCGCCATCGCCCACATGACCGGCATCCTGCAACGCAGCATCGCACCATTGAATCTGTGATTTTTTGATGAATATCGTTTTTCTGTACTTTTATCTCGCGGCGGCCATCGTCATCGGCTGCCTGTGCATCCGCAAAATCAAAACGGCGGCGGATTACTACGTCGCAGGCCGCAAGGCGAGCCCCGTCCAAATCACAGGCTCCCTGCTGGCGACGATTCTCGGCAGTTCCGCTATTCTCGGCAGCATCGACATGGCCGCCCAAAAAGGCTGGGCCGGGGCATGGTTCATGCTGTGCGGAGCGTTCGGATTATTTATCCTTCTATTTCTCGTTAAAGCACTTGCGAAGTTCAAAGGCTACAACCTGCCCTCCCTGCTTGGAAGTTTCTATGGCGACGGCGTGAAAAAACTGTCGGCAGGCGTCATCGCCATTGCCTGGTTGGGCGTCATCGCCGCGCAAATCATTGGCGCGGCGAAAATTACGACAGCAGTCATCAGCATTTCCTACACACACGCCGCGTTGGCCATCGGACTGACGCTGACCTTCTACACGGCGATGGGCGGACAACTGTCCATCATCAAGACTGACATCCTGCAAGTCGTTTTGATCATTGCAGGCCTCGCCTTCATCACAGCAGCCATTTTCATTGGCGGCAACCAAACCGCCACCAACGCCCACCCCATGATTTCAGAGAAATTCACATGGATGGACTTGCTACTCATGCTGTTCACGTATTCAAGCACTTACGTCGTCGGACCGGACATCTATTCACGCCTGTTCTGCGCAAATGATGAAAAAGTCGCGCGAAAAGCCATCATCGCGTCCGTCGCGCTGCTCATACCGATCGCTTTCATGCTCGCTTTCATCGGCATCCACGGCGCGAAATATCATGTTGACAACAACGAATCCGTCTTTTTCGTCATTATCAAGCATGACTTTCCGTTCTTCATCATCCCGTTGTATTTCTCCATCCTCTCCGCCATCTTGTCGTCAGCGGACACGACGCTGTTCACGGCGGCTGAACTGCTTTCGCAGTTCTTCCACGATGAATTGGATTCAAAGAAAAGCGTCCGTCTGACGATGGGCTGCACGGTTCTTCTCGGCGTTCTTTCGATACTGATCACGCTCAAATTCACTTCGATTCTGAAAGTCCTTCTCATGTCGTTGGGAACGTATGCGGGAGCCTTCGTCATTCCCGTCATCTGGGGCTTGATCGGCCAGAAATCGCGGCGACCTTTCGTCGTCGCCGCGATTATCATTGGCGGGAGCATGACGTTGCTCGGCAAATTCCTGACAGGCGGCCTCAGCCATGCCGTGATCCTGCTGGCCTTCGCCGTTAATCTCGCCCTGCTAGCCATTGGCAGAACAAAACAAGCCGCCTCCTGAATCATCGGAAGCGGCCCGTCTTTGCCTGAAGGCTTTTTATTTCTTGCCGAGATGGTTCTGGATTTTCTCTTTCGTCTCGCGGCAAATCCCTTCAGCCGTCATGTTCGCATCTGGCGTGATTGGCGGCAGGAAGGTGAGTTTCACCGTCTTGCCAAACGTCGGGAAACTCTTCCCGCGCGGCAGAACATCGAATGCACCGTCGATGACGACGGGCACGACAGGAACTTTCGTGTTGACAGCCATTTGCGCAAATGTCAGATGGAATTCACCCATCGAACCATCCATGCTGCGCGTCCCTTCGGGGAAGATGGCGACGGATTTTCCGTCCTTCAACGCCGACTCCAGCAGACCGATGGATTCCCGCAAATCGCCGTTGAGCTCCATGGCGACGACGTTGTGGTGCCGTGCAAGATAACCGCTGATCGGCCCATCGACGAATTTGGAGATCGCATAATAATAGGTATCATGGAAGCGTTTCGCGTCCATGGCGGCGCTGAGATAGAACGCGTCCAGAGAGCTCTGGTGGTTCGGTGCGAAGATGCATGGGCCGTCTGGAATATTCTCTTTTCCAGTAATTTCCGTCTTGGAAATGCAATGCAGAAAAGCCTTTGAGCACAGCCGATAGAGGCCATGCGTGCATCCCGTCTTCGGCAGTTCGTATTTCTTAGAAGGCGCGGCGGCGACAACGTCGCCGCCTGCGTCAATCGCCTCAGACAACGACCGCGCTGTCGGATGCTTCGCAAGCGTTTCCACCTGCAGCGACACGCCCAAATCAGCGGACAGCGAACTGAGCAGATTCATCTTCGCCAGCGAATCCATGCCCAGATCCAATTCGAAATGCTCATCCGGCCCAATGGCCCGTCCGGCGATTTTCTCAATGCAGGCGACCACGCCGCGATACGTCTTCGTATCAGGCGCTGGCTCGGCGGCTTTGCCGTCATTCACGGCCTCGCCGCGCGCGGCGGCGGCCAGTTCCTGACGGATGATGTGGCGGCGCAGTTTGCCGAGCCGTGTCCGCGGCAGCGGCGTGTTGCGGATGATGATATCCGCAATCCGTTTGTACGACGGCGCCGTTTCGTTGTACGGCTCGATGACCACGTCCATGATGGTCTGCCGAATGTTGACGATGCCCTTTTCGGCGATGGCGTCCATGTCCGGCACGAGCAACGCTATGAGATTGTGGCCGTCGTCGGTGAGGGCGCATTCTCCGAACAGCCCGTCCGACATGTCCATGAGTTTCTGCTCGATTTCCGTCGGGCTGATGTTCTTCCCGTTGCCAAGGATGATCAGCTCCTTGCTGCGGCCCGTCAGGAAGAGGAAGCCGTCTTCGTCGATGTAGCCCAAATCGCCCGTATGCAGCCATCCGTCCGCCGTCAGCGCCTCCGCCGTCTCCTGTGGCTTGTTGTAATAGCCTTTCATGACGTTCTTTCCGCGGACCATCACTTCGCCGTCCACGATTTTCACTTCATTGCAGGGGATGGGCTTGCCGGGGGAGCCGGGCTTGTAGCGACCAGGCGGTGTGAAGGAGATCATCGGCGCTGTTTCCGTCATGCCATAGCCTTCAAGCAATTGGAAACCAAGGGCATAATAATCACGCGTGACCTGCGGGTCGTTCGCCGCGCCACCGGAGGAGATATATCGCATATGGCCTCCAAAGGCGTCCTGCACCTTCTTGAAGATGATGCGGGAAAGCTTGAGCGAGCCGCAGGCCGCGCTAATTCGATACATGATTCGTCCAAGCAATGTCGCCGTGACTTTGCGCATCAACGCATTGCGGAACAATTCCAAAAGTCGCGGGACACCGACGATGAACGTCGCCTGGTTGTCCTTCAGCGCCTTCATGATGGATTCCGCCGTCATGTCCTGCGCGAATACCGCCATCGCGTTGATGGACATCGGCATGACGACGCTCGCCATCAACGGATAGGCATGGTGCAACGGCAGAATGACCATGACGCGGTCGTCCGGAATGAACACTTCAATCTGCGTGGAGCAGGCCTCCGTGTTTGAACGGAGGTTTTCAAACGTCAACATGACGCCTTTCGGCGAACCGGTCGTTCCGGACGTGTAGATGATCATCGCCAGTTCGGAATCATCGCTTTCGCCGACGCCTTCGCAGTCCTTGCTTTCCGTCGTATCGCAATCCGCCAGTGACTCCAATGCCATGACGGCGGGATGCTCCTTTTTCATCAACGCCAAGGCCTGTTCCGTCTTCTCACGCGTCTTCGTATCGCACCAGATGACCGTCGGCGTGCAGTCGTCAAGAATGTATGCCACTTCCTCCGGCGTGGACATGAAATCGATCGGCACGACCGTCGCATGAATGTTCCAGATCGAATAGAGGGCGAGCACCCATTCGGGCGAATTCGCGCCGATGATGGCGATGCGGTCGCCACGCTTGCTGAACTCCGACATCTTCTCGCCTGTACGACGGACCATGCCGATGAGCTGTCCGTAGCTGATGCGGCGGTCTCCACTGACAAGCGCCGTCTTGTCTGCATATGATAACCATTTCATTGTTCAATCCTTCCTTTGTCGTTTAGCGGTGATGTTTCTTATATTATGGTATAAGCAAAATCAATGCCACAATTCAAAAGGATGAGACTGACATTCAATATATCATACTTATTTTCAATATATTAAAACAAAATACCATTCATGACGACTATTGGGATTTCTGCCATTTGTTTTCTTGAATTGTACATTTTATGTATATATTAATGTGTATTTTTGTACAATTAACAACCATAAATAGTTCAGGCAGGATATGAAAAACGGCAAAACGCAAACGCTCTTCAGCCAAACGGAAATGGCGCAGATCAAGCTTGTCGGTAAATTGGTCTTCACCAGCCCGTTTTCCGCAGAGCGGACGGAAATTGAGAAGAAGTTGCTCGGCCGCAAGCACATAGGCCTTTACCAAGTCTGGCATAGCCTCAACGGTGAATTGTCCGTCAACAAAAACCTTCCTGCGATTTTCAATCTCTGCAACCATCTCGTCAAGAAGGGATTGGCGAAATGGCCGGACGTCATGGTGACCGCCGACAAGACGCTTCTCGATGATTGGGACATGCTCGCCCTCTACTGGCTGTTCGGGAAATACAACACCCCCATGACCGACAACATCTATCTCGGTACGGCCGCCGAAACGGAAAACGCCCAGCTGTACGATGATTTCAACGATGATTTCAACCGTGTCATTCTCTTGCCTAACCGCCCGTATCCGAGCATCTTCCGTCCGGAGGAGATTTTCGCGCTTTTCCACCAGATCCACCGCGCGTTCAACTACATTTTCGATTTCATTGCAGGCGGCACGATGGCCGCCGCCAACCTGCGCACCGCCATCTGGCAGTCCATTTTCACCTGCGATCTTTATCGCTACTACCGCCAGCTGTTCACGAAAATGGACACGATCACGACGCTGATAACAGGCGAATCCGGCACGGGAAAAGAACTGGTCGCGCGGGCCATCGCCTTTTCACAATTCATCCCGTTCGATCCCAAGACGATGCGATTTGAAGAATTCTATCTCAACTGCTTCCATCCCGTGCAGCTTTCCGCCATGCCGCAGTCGCTCGTCGAATCGGAGCTGTTCGGCCACGCGAAAGGCGCCTTCACGGGAGCCATCCGCGAACGTCATGGCCATTTTGAAACCTGCCAGACTCATGGTTGCATCTTCCTGGATGAAATCGGAGATGTCAGTATCGAAACGCAGGCAAAATTATTGAGACTATTGCAAACCAGGCAGTTCCAACGAATTGGCGACACCACGCCGATCTCTTTCGAAGGCAAAATCATCGCCGCGTCGAACATTGATCTGCAAGAAGCCTGTCGATGCGGTAAATTCCGACAGGACCTTCTCTTCCGAATTTGTTCGGACACCATCCATACCGCCCCGCTCCGCACGCTGATCGATGGTCAGGAAGATGAATTGCGCCAATTTGTCATCATTCTCGCAAAACGCATTCTGGACGGACAGGACGCCGTCGATTTCGCCTCCCAATGCAGCGACTGGATCATCCGTCATCTCGGCATGGACTACCCATGGCCGGGCAATGTCCGCGAATTGGAGCAATGCCTCCGAAATCTCCTGATACGAGGCGATTACACACCGATGACGACCAATCGAATCAGCCCTGCCACGGACAACGAAGCCTTCTTCAACCATTGCAATATGACGGTGGACGAACTGCTTTCACGTTATATCGTCGCCCTCCACAAACGCCATGGCAGCGTGCTCGCTACCGCAAAAGCCTCTGGTATGGATCGACGCACTGTCAAAAAATACCTTGACAATGCTGAATGCAAGAAAAAAGCCCCGCAGCAGACAATCTGACAGCAAGGCTTTTGTTTTCTCTATGTATTCAGTGGACAAAAATGAACATTCGCGTCCATTCGTGGTAAAAACTCTTGCGTAAAGAGCTTCCGCACGACGTTATTTCCACTTGCGCGAAGCGTGACGAACCGCCGAGCAGACGGAGGCCCTCCCGATTCTCCCTTGATCAAAATCACATATTGTCAGCAAACTCCCCAGAACCATGGCCGACGTCTGCGAGGCATTCCGTTTCTTCCATGTATTCAGTGGACAAAAATGAACATTCGTGTCCATTCGTGTCCATTCGTGGTTCCTTATTCTTTTTCGTCTTCAGGCTTGAATTCGTCTTTGCCGACACCGCATTCGGGGCAGGTCCAGTCATCGGGTAGCTTTTCAAACGGCGTTCCGGCCGGAATGTCGTGTTCGGGATCGCCCTTTTCAGGATCATACACATAGCCGCAGATTTCGCAAACGTACTTCTTCATGATGGTCTTCCTCTTGTTTTACAATGGGTTGCAATCTCTTTCCGCGATTCGTCTTCATTTGAGCAAATGATATCGCCGCTTATAATATAATGATGCATCCATATTTTCCCAATGCGAAGTTTTCAAAGGAAGCCTCCGCCTCTTGACGTCGTCAAAAGAAATGTTACATTTAAATGCAAACATATAACATATTGATTTTCTTCGATGTAAGCCCACAAAAACCCAATGACAGGAGATCGCACCATGAACGACATCATCAAAGCCATGGAAGAACGCCGCAGCATCCGCAAATTCAAGGCGGACATGCCCTCGAAAGACGACATCGACCAGATCATCGAAGCGGGCCTCTACGCCGCCAGCGGCATGGGCCGGCAAGCTGTCATCACCGTCGCCATCACAAACAAGAAACTGCGGGATGAACTGGCGGACGACAATCGCAAAATTGGTGGTTGGCCGGACGGTTTTGATCCGTTCTACGGCGCACCCGTAATTTTGGTTGTATTAGCCGCAAAATCTTCCCCCATCCGTGTTTACGATGGCAGTCTCGTCATGGGCAACATGCTGCTCGCCGCCCATTCGCTCGGCCTCGGCAGCATCTGGATCCATCGCGCGAAAGAGGAGTTCGAAACGGATAAATACAAACAACTTCTGAAGAAACTCGGTGTCGAAGGCGAATGGGAAGGCATTGGTCATTGCGCCGTCGGCTACATCGACGGCGACCGCCCGCAGGCCGCCCCGCGCAAGCCCAACCGCGTGTTCTACGTGGATTGATTTTGGATAAAGATGCGCAGGTATGAGATGCGCAAACTCCGCCCTGCGCATTTATTTGCTACCATACATGGTTTCACCAAAGCGACGGGCCGCATCGCAAAGCTCGCGATACGGCCTGTCGCACACATCCACGAAACCAATCTGATACGCTTCGCCATCGCCACGTCCAAGCAACGGCTGGTCGCGATACTGGAACCAATGGCAGCCGACAATGAGCGGATGCCGCAGGCAGCCTTCCGCGAAACGCTCAAAACTGCGGCCACGCTCCGTTTGGTCATAAACAGGCGCTAGCCCCGCCTTGAACATGCCGCGATCCAGACAGCCAAAATGGAATTCGCCGACGAGCAATGGCTTGTCCGCTCCCGCCTCGAACATTTTCTCTGAAATGTTATAGACAGAATTGGCGTAGGCGTTGACCGTGATGACATCGCAGTATTTCGCCGCCGTCCGCCACAACAGTCCCGCCTGTCGGAAGCCGACGAAACGGCTACCCAAATACAGCTTGTTGGGAGCCGCCTTCGCAAGTTCCTCCTTGCATACGCGGAAATACAAGTCCAGCCCCGCTTCCGCCTTCTCTTTACCTCCAACGGACGGAATCCACCGCTGAAATTGCAATTCGTTATCAATGAAAAATCCGATGCACATCGGATCCGCCGCCGCATGGCGCAACGCCGCGTCCATTTCAAAACGCTGGCGGATCGCCGAACGCATATTTTCCTCAAACCCATCATCTTCCAAATCGTAGATATTGATTTTCGGATGGTGTTTCACGCCACGTGCGCGTTCAAGAACGGACATGACATACGGCTTGCGGCTCATCAACGCCAAATCGGACGCGCTCCAATTGCCAATCGTATTGAGCCCCCATGAATCAAACCGCCTGACGACCAGATCATAGTAATCCGCCGTAAAATCCTTTTTACCGAACGTCTTCTCAAGATTCCAAATCGTAAATGGCATTTTGCCGTCCGCCGGAATGTCGGATTGAAACCAATTTGGATGCCGTTTGGCATCCGTAATATCGGTCATGACGCGAGTTACATCGATTCCAACAGAAAAGAACAAATGGCCTTCCGGCGTGACGAGCCACCATTTGCCATCCACCTTCTCTGCGCGGAAATGGCCTGTCGCCGCCAGTTGCGGGCCATCGGCCCAGCCACCAAAACGATCCCACGATTTCGGCGCGGCTTGAAGATGGTTCATTTCATCGGCCAAATCAGCCGTCAATTCGTCATCCGAATGGACTTTCGCAGGCCATTCGTCATGGACGAATTGTCCGTATTTGTCAACAAATGGCACATATTTGTCTGCATCGACATGTCGTTTCGCGTCCGGTTCGCCTTCCAACCGCAGGTTGGACAGCCGGAAATCTGCCAGTCCGTCGAATTCGTCTTCAAACGGCCACTGCATTTTGAATTCAATCATCGTGACATGCGCCGTGTCAATGACATACGGTCCACGCGCATCTTGCGGTGCACCATAGACTTCCGGATGCGTCAGCAGCAATTTCATTGTGCCTTTCTCGCCTGGATTCAGGCCGATTCCCGTATTGACGGAACGGTTCTTCTTGAAAATCGCCGTCGCATGGTCGCCCGAATCGCCGCCCGCGCCGCCGGCGGAAACATGCATCGTCAGCCGCCCCTGCCGCGTCTTCGACAGATTCTCCACATCGACCGACAGCCATTTCGCCTTCGAAAAATCCGCCCCCTGTGGATTTTTCCACACCAGCCCCGCATTCCATTCCGCACTAGGCGACGTCAACCGCACAACATTAGCCCCTTCATGCACCGCCTTCGCCTTGTAAACAGCCGCGAAATCGTCCAATGAAATACCATGACAAACGCAGGTAACGGCAAAAAACAATATGATGATAAAATTTGATTTATGCACAAGTAACTAAATCTCCTATGTTTCATTTTCATATTTAAAACGGTATATCCCGCGTGCTCCGCCTTTTCCTCTGCCTTTGCCTATACCTGTTACTGTTATAACGACATTCATCTCCCGCAATTTAGCCAACAATCCTCGTGCGGTCCGTTCCGAGCATTCCAGTATCTTCACAAGATAATTCGAACCAAAGACTTGATTCACTTCAATATCATCATAAATTGCCTTGAGATTTTGGATGGTCGGATGACTGTAACCTTTATCACGATATGCCAGAGTATATGATTGGACAGAAATCTTAATCGGTAATTTTTCTTCTATCGGCAACTTTTTGTCTGATTTACAGACCAAAGGTTCTTTTATCGGCAATTTTTCTGATGACTTTGATGCCGTTGGTTCTTCTATCGGCAACTTTTTGTCTGATTTACAGACCAAAGGTTCTTTTATCGGCAATTTTTCTGATGACTTTGATGCCGTTGGTTCTTCTATCGGCAACTTTTTGTCTGACTCACTGACCAG
>JAFZAB010000078.1 GCA_017548425.1 Victivallales bacterium | reverse complement strand
CCTCCCGTGATGTGCGGCATGACCAAAAGGTTCAAAACCGCCAATACAAGCAGTTTCATGCCGAGCAACGGGACGACACGGCTCGCATCAACCGTCCGTTGCGCCATGAACAGGCAGAATTGGCCAGCCAAATAGAACACAATCGCCAGAAACATAATCAGCGCATAGTTGCCGAAATGCGTCGCCAACGTCGGTGTCCAAATGAACGGCAGGCCGATGAGCGACAAAACGCCCATGATGACATGGGCGCGACATAGCAATCCGAACGTTCCGGCATCTTTGCAACGCCTCACGGACATGCCTGAAAATGTATAGGACAACGCCAGAAACAACGACGCCATCCCGCCCAATGCCAATCCAAGCCACATAAATCGAAACCTTTAAACCGCGCAAATAAAAAACAGGCCGCATGGCTCGACACCCATGCGGCCCGTCATTCAATCATCATGCCTTCGGGAGTTCATCATCCGAAAGGACATGGATGCCGTTTTTCGCCAAGATGGCCAAAGCCGCTTCGTGGTTGTCGAAACGGAAAATCATGATCGGATGCTCACCGATCGGTTCCGCCATCGTGTACATGTATTCCAAATTCACATTGGCTTCTTTGAAAAGAGCCAGAACGCGGGCCAAACTGCCGGGAGCGCTTCCGATCTCCACAGCCGTCACATTGCTGTTCTGGCAGAGGATGCCATTGTCGCACAAAACTTTGCCGGCCAAATCGGTCTTATCGACCAACAGACGCAGAATGCCAAAATCCTTCGTGTCCGCAACGGACAACGCCAGAATGCTGATGTTCGCGTCTCCCAGAAGCTGCGCAACTGTCTCAAGACGTCCGGGGCGGTTTTCCAAAAACACAGACAATTGTTTCACCGACATGTAAGGCTCCTCTTTGCTCTTTCAGTTAACGTTCAAAATCGTTCCATTAAATCATCAAAGCATTTGACACGTTCACGGATGGAATACTGGCGTGTTCCCGAAAGCACTTCATTCTGAATCACTTGGATACGCGGTGCAGACTTCAGCAACGTCATCGTCTTCTTCCAATCAATATTGCCAAGACCGGGCATCAGATGTTCATCGACAACGCCATGGTTGTCATGCAGATGGCAATTCACGATGTGCGGCTGCAGCTTTTCGAGAATCTTGTCGTCCCAAACGGTCTTCAGGCCGAATTTCGCCCACTGGCGTTCCGCATTGTTCTCCACATCACGCTTGCACGTCGAAATATTCGCATGGCCGGAATCGTAGCAGATGCCCAGATACGGCGACTTGAAGGCGTCGATCAACGCCAACAGACGTTCGGGCGTGTTGACGGGGCTCCAGATGTTCTCTATGCAGATGACGACGTTGTACTTCTCCGCGACAGGCAGAAGTTCTTCCAGACTGCGGCGGACGCATTCCCACAGGATATCGACTTTGTTCAGTTCGCCGAATGCCAGATCGCCGTTGCCGATATGGATCGTGCACGTCCGAACATCCAGCATGTCACAGACTTGCAACGACAGCTTATGGCGGTTCAGCATCATCGGACGAAGTTCTTCGATCGGCAGATCCAAATCATCCCAAACGCCGAACGGCGCATGCGCATCATTGAACGTCAGCCCCGCATCCGCCATGTCCTTGCGGTACATGGTGATGGCCGGATTTTTCATCAGGCAGTTCTGGATCATTTCGCACGTCAGCACAAGATGCTTCGCACCAGCGTCTGCGAACTCCATGAACAAGTTGCGGCGGACTTTATCCGCGATGGAGGCCCATTCAAACACATGCGTTACAGGAATCACTTTTCTTTCTCCGTTGTTTGTTTAATACAAATGACACGACAATATGAATATCGTTTACCTTATACTATGATGCCACCAGCCCATTTGTCAACGAAATGCATCGCTTTTTACTGTTGAAAAAATCCTTTTTCAAGCTATCGTATTGATTATCCGTTTTAATCAATAAAAACCACAGGCATGACCATGAAAAAAGCATTTTTCCTGTTTTTCACCCTTTTCAGTGCGCTCTCGCTTTCCGCGCAGGAAGCGCCTTCCGCCATCCGCTGGGATTTCGATGACGGCCTACAAGGCTGGACACCAAACAATTCCGTCAAAAACGCACATGTTGAAGACGGCATTCTGAAGGCAAAAACGCTCGGCGAAGATCCGTTCTTCCTCTCGCCTGAACTCTCTTTCAAACCATCCTTCAGACATGGTGTGCGCATCCGCCTGAAATCCGACCGCTCATCGACAGGACAGCTTTTCTTCGCGCCGACGAAGGAAGGCCCCTACAACGGCTTCAGCGAAGCCAACTCCCTCCGTTTCAGATTCTTCGGCGGCCAAGGCTGGCAGGATATCGTCCTCCATCCGTTCTGGAACCAATTTCCGGAAATCGTCCGCCTCCGTCTCGACATCGATGGCGAAATCAATGTTGAAATCGACTCCATTGCGATCACCACGTCCGAAGACACGGAAATCGCCACCGAAACGAAATGGACATTCCAAAACGATACGCATCCGAAATGGACGGTCGGACCGGACGGCACGCTTCTCTCCCCTCTTCTTCGTGTCAATTTCTTCAAGACGCCGTTCATCGTCATCACCGCCTCCTGCGACCGGGAGGCCCGCGTCGTCGCCACAATCCGTTCGGAAATAAAAGGTTTGAACAAAGTCGATGAACGGCTCTTCGTCGGAGACGGGAAGCCCCATCGCTATATCTTCATGGCGGGCGGCAGTCCAAATTGGAAAGACGAACTTTCGCAATTCTCCATCCGCATCGTGCCCGAATTCGAAGCGCCATACATGCTTCATTCCATCGAATTTTCCTCACAACCGCCGCAAGATCCTGATTTCCAAGTCATTTATTACGGCAATCAAGATTTTCCAAACCGCGTCGGCAAGCCTTCCAACATCCTCCTGCTCGTCCAGAATGGTTCCGCAGAAGCCGTTGACTACACGCTGAAACCAATCGCCAAATCGCCTGAAGGCCTGCGTTTCCTTTCCGATGGCAAGCCATTCACGGAGAAGACATTGCATATTGAAGGAATGGAACGAGCCGCCGTCCATTTTGACGTCGTCTCCGATTCCGCCGCCACCGTTTTGCTTGATGCGCAGTTCATCGTCAACGGCCAACTCGTCCATACGGCGACATCACGTCCTTTCGACATCACGCCGATTCCAACCGTCCATGCAGGAAGCACCTACGTTCCAGAGCCGAAACCGGCCACAACCGACTATCTGATCGGAACTTACTACTTCCCCGGCTATGGAAAGAACTGCTTCTACCGCGATGGCATTCTGAAGGAATGGCCCATGCTCGTCTCATCCAATCTGTGGACGAAACCAGCCCTCGGTTATTATGACGAATCGCTGCCGGAAGTCGTTGATTGGCAAATCAAATGGGCCGTCGAACATGGCATCGGCTTCTTTCTCGTCGATTGGTATTGGGATGCGGGAAACCTCTATCTGGAACATTGGATCGACGCCTTCCAACAGGCAAAACATCGCAAATATCTGAAATGGGCCATCATGTGGGCCAACCACAATCCGCCGGGCGCGCATTCACGCGAAGACTGGATCACCGTCACAAAGCATTGGATCGCAAAATATTTGAAAACACCCGAATACCTGCAACTAAACGGCAAGCCTGTCATTTTCATCTGGTCAACGGAAGGGCTTCGAAAAGACATGAAAGGCTCTGAAAACGTCGCCGAACTGTTCGCCATTTCAGACAAAATGGCCAAGGAGGCGGGCCTGCCCGGCCTCGAATTCTACGCCATGAATAGCACGGATTTCAACACGCTCAAAAAGGAAGGCTATGTCGCCCAATCGACTTATCACTGGTGGTCGGATGCGCCTTCCACCTCCCGTGATAATATGTTCTTCCCCTTCAAAGCCGTCGTCGATCGCGCGGAAGCCGCCTGGAACGCACGCGAAAAGCAATGTGAAGCCAGTGGCTTCCCGTTCATTCCCGTCGCCGAAACAGGATGGGACGGCCGTCCGCGCCACAGCCTCAATACATACATCATCTATCAACGTACGCCAGAGGAATTTAAACGCCATCTGCAGGACATGAAACGATGGCTGGACGCACGCAACCGCAAGCTGTTCATTCTCGCCCCATGGAATGAATGGACGGAAGGCAGCTTCATCGAACCATGCTCCGATTTCGGCTTCGGCATGCTCCGCGCCATCCGTGACGTTTTCTGCAAAGAGACAACGGTTTCGGACGATACATGCCCGACGGATCTCAACTTCCGTTCCTATGACCAATTTCCTGTCATCCAGCCAATTAAGAGAATTTCCAACCGCACGGAATGGGACTTCCAGGCGGAAAAATCGCTTCTAAACTGGGTGGCCGCCCCAATCGCCAACCAGCAATTCACGGAAGACGGATGCTCTTTCGTGACGCAGAACGGCGATCCGATCATCGCTTCCCCCAAACTGAAATTCAACGCATCAGATTTCGACAGTCTGGAAGTCGTTCTTTCCGTCTCGCCATCCCCCAATCCATATCAAACAGACCGACTTGAAGTCTTTTGGGCGACGCCGTTTGCTTCATGGAACGCAAACGCCAGCCTGTCGCTTCCGCTCATGGCAGACGGACAGCCGCACACCTACGTCTTTCCGCTTTCGACTCATCCGCAATGGGTTGGCACCATCACAGGCCTGCGCGTCGATCCATGTGGCGAAAGCAAGCGAACCGTCGTTATCCAGCATTTCAAATTGCTGAAGACAAAGAAGTAAAAAAAGCCGTTTTTGCCTAAAAGTCAAAGTGAAAAAAATATACGCCGCAGAATCACAAGATTCTGCGGCGCTTTATTTTAGCCATCAGCCATCAGCCATTGGCCATAAGCCTTCAGCACCGCCTTCGGCGGTTATGCTTCCAGCCAGTCGCACAGTTTGCCGAACGCCGCGCGAAGCTCCTGCATGGTTGGACCCGCTTCGCGGATGCCGACTTCGCTCTGGATGCATTTCAGACGCGGAGCGTCTTTCAGCGTGTTCATGATGCGGTTCCAATCAACCGTCCCTTGACCGACCAACTTGTGCTCATCGACGATGCCGTTGTTGTCGTGGAAATGGCAGTTCACAATCCATGGACGCAACTTGCCGACCATGTTCTCCTCCCAGACAACGGGAATCTTTGCATCATTCCAAATACTTGGAACGCACGTCTTTCCGGGGAACTCCTGTCCATGCTCCGTCAAATTCGCATGACCCGCGTCATAGCAGATGCCCAGCCACGGCGAATTGAAATGCTCGACCGCTTTCAAGAGATACGCCGACTGGTTCAACGGCGTCCATTGGTTCTCCAGACACATCACGACACCATACCGTTCCGCATCGGGAAGCAGTTCGTACAGAGAGCGTAATAGCATCTGGTAATAGTCTTCCAACGTCAAATCCTGCCCGAAAATCGAATTGAACGTATTGCCCGTATGATACGCCATGGAATGGACGCCAAGCTCATGGCATACGCGGATCGCCATTTTCTGTCGCAACACGACCATTTCATGTTGACTCTCCAACGGCATGCCTGG